>CALLXZ010000345.1 GCA_937875605.1 uncultured Moheibacter sp. | reverse complement strand
GAAAAGAAGTAGAAACACCGATTGCTCGTTTGGCTCAGTTGGCGCGTGCGGTAGGAATTCACTTAATCATTGCGACACAGCGTCCGTCGGTTAACGTCATTACGGGAACAATCAAAGCTAATTTTCCGGCGAGAGTTGCTTTCCGTGTCACTTCCAAAATTGATTCGAGAACGATTTTGGATTCGTCAGGAGCTGATCAGTTGATTGGGAAAGGAGATATGCTTTTTACGACCGGAAATGAATTGGTGCGTTTGCAGTGTGCTTTTGTGGATACGCCAGAAGTGGATGAAATCACCGAATACATCGGTTCACAAGCCGGATTCTCTGATGCCTTCCTTTTGCCGGAATATGTAGGGGAAGATGGTGGATCGTCTTTGGATATCGATTTGAGTGACAGAGATAGTTTGTTTGAAGATGCGGCAAGAGTGATTGTTATCGCACAACAAGGTTCCGCTTCGCTTTTACAACGCAAATTAAAATTGGGTTATAACCGTGCGGGACGATTAATTGATCAGTTGGAAGCCGCCGGTGTGGTTGGCCCTTTTGAAGGCAGTAAAGCACGTCAGGTTCTGATTCAGGACGAAATGAGTTTGGAACAGTTGTTGGATAATTTGAATCAAAATTAATCCGGATGAAAAAAGCAATCTTTTCAATTGTTTCTATTTTAATTCTTTCTATTTCTCTTACTGCCCAAACCGCCCAACAGTGGTTGGATAAAATAAGTGAAACCTATCAGAAAATACCAACTTACTATATCAAATTTGATTTAAAGGAAAGTGGAAGTTCGACTTCAAACATAGGCGAATTATTTGCAGCCAAAGAAAAATACAGTCTGGAAGTAATGGACATCAAACAGATGTATGACGGCAAAACGCTTTACACAGTATCCAAAGAAGACAAAGAAGTAACGGTTTCCCAACCGGCTGCAGATAGTGATGATTTGCTTACGCCCACTAAAGTTCTGAAAATGTATAAATCCGGATTCAAACTGGATTTGGGTAAATCAGAAACAATTGGTGGACAAAAGATTCAATTTGTGAAACTAACCCCTACTTCCAATTCGGAAATTCAATCGGTTCAAGTGGGAATTAACACAAAATCAAATACGCTTTATTCGTACAAAGAATCTTATAAAAATGGAGGCAGCCGAACGTTGACTGTAAAAGAATACTTGGAAAATTTAATTATTCCACGCGCTTTGTTTAAATTTGACCAGTCAAAATATGAAAAAGACGGCTATATAGTAACTCCTATTTGATGTTCAGAAAGCTTGATTCGTACTCGGTTAAAACATTTTTAGGTCCTTTTTTCTTTATATTCAGCATTTTATTTTTCATTTTCATAGTCCAGTTTGCCTGGCAGGAAATGGAGAAGTTTGCGGGTAAAGGATTGAGTTGGGTTACCATTGGAGAATTATTGCTTTATTTAGGAATCAATGTAATCCAATTGGTGCTTCCGCTTGCCATCCTTCTTGGTTCCATTATGACGTTTGGGGGATTTGGGGAACGTTATGAGTTAGCGGCTATGAAAGCATCCGGAATTTCCCTTGCAAGAATCTTACTTCCGCTTTTTACGGTCGTTTCGCTTATGTCGATCGGATTGTATTTCTTCGGGGATCACGTCATGCCTTATTCACAAAGGAAAGCAAAAAATTTAGCTTATAACATTGTCAAAGCAAATCCAACGTTGCAATTAGTCGAAGGTGTCTTCATCGAAAACATTCCGGGATTCAGCATGAAAATCAGTCAGGTTTCAGGCGAAGAAAAAGATCAGTTAAAGGATGTTTTTATTTTTCAGGACGGACAATTTGATGATGATAAACGTACGATCGTTGCGAGCCATGGAACACTTAGCCGTGATAAAGACGATATCCGCTTGCTGAAAATGGTGTTGTTTGACGGGAATATTTATGTAGATCAAATCAAAGGGAAATCGGGTCAGGAAAGGAAAAATCAACCCAATCAGTCTATAAAATTTGATACGCTTACACAATACATCGATATCTCCGAAATTCTTCAAAAAGCAATGGACGAAGAAAATATTCAGGATCACTATAAATTCTTGAATTCGAGAAAATTGAAGAAGAGAATTGATTCCATGCAATTGGATTATAAAAAATATTACGAACGAATTTATACTTCAAGTTTAGCCAAAACTGTTTACGGTTCTGGAGGAATGGATACGATAAAAATTTCAGAAAAAGATGAATTGCCAAAATCTTTGGATAAATTGGATCAACCCAAACAAACGCAAATTGTAAACGAAGCATTGGCCTTTGTAGACCGGGAAATCGATACTTATAAATACCAAGGAGACGAAATTACAGGAAAAATAAAGTTACAAGCCAAACAAAAATTACACTATCATCGGAACTTTTCCTACGCTTTTACCTGTATCGTGTTTTTTCTGATCGGTGCGCCGTTGGGAGCGATTGTAAAAAAAGGAGGAATCGGAATGCCGGTGGTTATTTCGATTGTCATATTTGTGCTTTATTATATCATCAATTTTTCTTCTGAAAACATGACCAAAAATGGAATTTTACATCCTACCTTTGCCGCTTGGTCAGCAAATTTGATATTTTTCCCGATTGCATTGGTACTTTTTTACAAAGCCAATAATGATTCAGGATTATTCAACTTCAGCAATTATTGGGATCCGATTGCGAAGTTTTTTACACGATTCCGTAAACAAAAAGAAACAGAACATAGCCGTTACAAATAATGGAAACAATCATCGATAAAATTCAATTAAATACCATTGCAGAAGCCTTGGAGGACATTCGAAGCGGAAAAGTAATCATCGTGGTAGATGATGAAGATCGTGAAAACGAGGGTGATTTCATAGCGGCGGCTGAAATGGTTTCACCTGAAATGATCAATTTCATGGCGAAGTACGGGCGCGGATTGATTTGCGCTCCGCTCACCATTGAACGTTGTCAGGAATTGGATTTGCAATTGATGGTTTCGCACAATACGGTTTTGCATGAAACCCAATTTACGGTTTCCGTTGATTTTAAAGGAAAAGGTAATACGACCGGAATTTCTGTTCAGGATCGTTCCAACACGATTGAAGCTTTAATTGATCCAAACACAAAACCGGAAGATCTGGGACGTCCCGGACATATATTTCCGCTTCAGGCAAAAAACGGAGGTGTACTTCGCAGAGCCGGACATACTGAGGCAGCGGTAGATTTGGCGCGTTTAGCCGGTTTACAACCTGCGGGAATTTTGGTGGAAATTCTAAATGAAGATGGAAGTATGGCTCGTCTTCCGGAATTGATGAAAATTGCAGAGCGATTTGATTTGAAAATCATTTCCATTCAAGATCTGATTGCTTACCGACTTCAATATGATTCTTTAATCGAACGAATTGATAGTTTTCCGGTGAAAACCGTTTATGGTGACTTCCAATTGATTTCCTACAAACAGACGACCAATAATCAGATTCATTTTGTGTTGACGCAAGGAGAATGGGATGAAACCGAAACGATTCCGCTTCGGGTTATTTCGTCCAATAGTTATTATGATTTATTTGCGGCACTTGAATTTGGAGAAACACCACAATTGCAAATTACGAGTGACATCATCCATGAAAATGGGAAAGGCGCCATGATTTTTATTAATAATGTATCTGAATCCGAATTGTTATTGGGCAAAATGAACCAATTCCGTCAATGGATGGAAGGAAAATCCGATACCGGAATTATTCCAAATGATATGAAAGACTATGGAATCGGGGCACAGATTATTCAAGATTTAGGAATTAAAAAAATCAATTTAATCACCCGAAATCCTAAAGACAAACAGCAAACGGTAGGCGGTTTCGATATCGAAATTGTGGATTATACTCAAATCAAATAATTCCTAAAAATCTAAAATCAAAATTTTCTAAGAACAACCGTCGCAAATTGACGGTTCATCTTTTCGCCTAATTTGTTTTTAACTAATTCCGTATCTCGTATCATTTTCTCTAATCTAAAGTCTGAATTTTTCACTAATTCTTCTACATCTTCAGGATCATACATCGTAAATCCAAACGAAGAAAAAGGAAGTAATTTCATAAAATCTTTTTCTACAAATGTCAAGCAAAAAACTCCACCGGGTTTTAAAATGCGGTAAATTTCTGATAACATTTTGTTTGGATTCTCCCAAAAATAAAGCGTATTAACCGTAAATATTTTGTCAAACTTTCCATCATCTTCAGGGAAATTTTGTCCGTCATATAATTTGAATTCTGCCCAATGGTTTTTCATGAAATCTTGATTAAGCCGGATGGCTTCTGACTGCATCAGTTCGGAGATATCATAACCTGAATACTTAATTTGATCAGCAAATTCAAATAAGAACTTCAAATGTCCTGCATTTCCATAACCAATTTCCATCACCCAATCTTCCTTTTTCAAATTAAGATTTTGAATGGATTGGATGGTCATGCTGATGTTTGTTTCGTTCATCATTTCAGCCACTTCTTTTCCCTTTTCTCCGGAAGGTTTCCTGAGTTGTTCCGCTAATTGCTTTATTCCTTCCTTATCCATTTGGTAAATTTAAAACAAAGAAAGTTGAGCATTTCGTTTCCCGACAAAAAGATCTGTAGAAAGTGGCTTCCTTTCCGGTTTGTTTTGAAAGTATTTCTGTCTTCCGATCTTAAAGGATTGATGAATCATGTCAGCAATGTTTCCTTCGCCCACATAACGTTTGATTGCTAAACGTTCGTTCAATTTCCCATTGTGAATGGAACGAATTTGATTAAGGATTTTCTCTTTCCGATCGGGAAAATGTTCGTCCAACCAATCGATGAAAACCGGTTCTACAGTATCGTTTAACCGAACCAAGGTATAACCGAAATCATACGCTCCCAATTCGGAAACTCTTTTCAAGACTTTTAGAATTTCTTCGCTGTTTAAACCTGGAATAATCGGGGCGACCATTGCCATCACGGGAACTTTATTTTGAGAAAGAAGTTCGATAATACTTAATTTATGAGTAATAGTTGAAGTTCGGGGTTCCAACTTTTTTCGTAAATCCTCATCAATCGTGGGAATGCTGACCGCAACATTTACCAAATTGAATTCTGCCAATTGTTTCAGAATATCCAAATCTCGTAAAATAAGCGCATTTTTGGTGATAATCCCGACCGGATGCCGGTATTCAAGGCAGACTTCTAAAATTTTTCT
>CALLXZ010000344.1 GCA_937875605.1 uncultured Moheibacter sp. | reverse complement strand
CGTATTGGGTTACACCAAGCGCATTGAATTTTTCCCAATCATCGGGTTTTGAGTAATTTGGAATCATCATTCCATTGGTGACCACGACGCGCGGCGCATTTTTATGTGAAGGAAATAGTCCAAGTGGATGTCCGGAATACATCACTAAGGTCTGTTCGTCCGTCATTTCGGACAAATATTTCATGGTCAACAGATATTGCGCCCAATTTGAGAAAACCGCTCCGTTTCCGCCGTAAGTGATTAATTCTTCCGGATGCTGCGCCACAGCCGGGTCCAGATTGTTTTGAATCATCAATTGAATCGCTTTTGCTTGCTGGCATTTTCCGGGATATTCATCTATCGGACGCGCATACATTTCGTAATCAGGGCGAATACGATACATATAAATTCTACCGTATTTTTCCAATTCCTGTTTGAATTCAGGGATTAATTCCGCATGAAATTTCGGTTCGAAATAACGCAAAGCATTTTTCAAAGCCAATTTCTTTTCTTCAGCAGAAAGGATTTCTTTCCGTTTCGGCGCGTGGCTTACTTTATCGTTATAAGGTTTCGGGCTTGGTAATTCGGTCGGGATTCCTGTTTGTATTTCTTGTTGAAAATTTTTGGTTGTCATTTTATATTATTTTGGACAGCCTTGTCAAGGTTTTGAACCTTGACAAGGCTAATTGGTTTTAATAATCAAATTCTTCTAAATCAATTTCTTGTTGGTGTGTAAATACAAAATTTTCTAAGTCATCAAATAATTCAATTACATTTTCCCACTTCAAATTGGATTTTGTTTGACTAAGAATACGGTGATAGGATGAGTATTTATACTCTTTAAAATCTGATGAAAGTCCGTGATTTTGAGGGTTTCTATGGATATATAAAATCACTTTGCGTAAGTATTCGTCAGAATTGATTTGTTTTCTTTTAAATGGAGATTCTATAAGTGCTCCGTGTCGATTGTTTTCTTTATTAAATGCTTGAGAATATGAATTGAAAATTTTGGAAAACTGTTTCGAGAAAATGTTTTTTGGTGCATGAAGTCCTTCCTTAGCCTTGTCAAGGTTTGAAACCTTGACAAGGCTCTCCAAACACACTTCTGATTTGACTTTAATTAAGAAATGAAAATGATTAGGTAATAAACAATAAGCATAAATGTCACAAACCGGAAGTAAATTATCCTTGATTTTACTCAAAAAAAACGAATAATTTCTATCCGATTTAAATATAATTTCTCCATTCACACCTCTATTATAGATGTGGTAGAATTTATCAGGCTCTATGGGTAAATTTCTGATGTCCATAAATTTTTCCTCAGACAACCTTGTCAAGGCTTGAAACCTTGACAAGGTGTTATATTTTCGAAATAATCTTCTTCAATTTTTCTCCGTGAATGATTTCGATAATCGCCAAAATATCTTCCCCGATCAATCGATCATCTTCCAGTTTTGCCACTTTTGTTCGAACCAAATCAAAAACTTCTTCAATAATTGGACTTGATTTGAGCGGTCGTCTGAATTCTAATCCCTGACAAGCATACATTAATTCGATGGCTAAAATTTTCTCCAAATTATTCAAAACCTGATTAAATTTTCGTCCGGAAATACTTCCCATCGAAACATGATCTTCCTGCCCAAGTGAAGTTGGAATACTATCTGCCGAAGCCGGAAAACAAAGCGTTTTATTTTCTGTCACTAAAGCCGCCGCCGTATATTGCGGAATCATAAATCCGGAATTCAATCCTGCTTTTTCGGTCAAAAGTTTTGGTAACCCAAATTTCCCTTCGAGCAATAAATAACTTCTTCTGT
>CALLXZ010000343.1 GCA_937875605.1 uncultured Moheibacter sp. | reverse complement strand
GACGAAATTGAGAAATATCCCTATTTTTCAACGCTTCGTACGCTTTTATTATTTGGATTAAAAGAATTTGATCATTCGACCTATCAGGACGAATTAAAGAAAACAAGCATTCATAGCCCAAGTCGTGTAGCGCTTTACCATTATTTGCAACGCGAAAAACAAGAACCTTCAGCAGAAATCATTTCGGAAATTCCAGTTCCAAAAAAAGAAGAGTCCGAATTTATTTCAAATCAACCGGAAGAAATCATCGAACCGGAAACATTCATTTCAGAAAACGAATTCTTTCCGCAAGAAGAAGTAGATGAAAGTTTAGAAATCCAACCTGAAATTGTAGAAAAACAGTTTATTCCTAATTCTGAACTCACTTTCAGCGAATGGCTTTCCCTTTCACAAAATCGAAAACAAGAACCGGAAAAAGCCCCAAGCGAAAAGGAAATTAAGTTTCAGTTGATTGACGAATTCATCGAAAAATCACCTAAAATTTCTCCGGTCAGTAAAACACAGGAAAATCCTTCGCCCACAAAAAAGCTGGAAATTTCTGCTGAATATTCCGATTTGATGACGGAAACACTCGCCCTAATTTATACCGAACAAAAAAAATACGATAAGGCAATTCGTGCTTATAAAATTCTAAGTTTAAAATATCCGGAGAAAAAAGACATATTTGAAGATAAAATCTTTGAAATTGAAAATCTTTCCCATTCTTAATCTTTCTCCATTCAAATTCATTGAGGAATTTTCCGGAAAATCAATTCGACTTTTCATCCTGTTAATATTAAGTTTGAATAATTTGTAAAAATTTAGTTTCTTTGCAAACTAATTTTAAGAAAAGAACAAAAAAATGCAGACGTTTATATTTTTAATGGTAGTCATCATTGCAGTTTGTGCCATATTAGCTTTGGTTATTTTGTCCCAAAACCCAAAAGGAGGTGGACTTTCTTCTACTTTTGGTGGTTCAGGAGGCGGACAGATGTTTGGTGTTCAGAGAACCAATGAATTTTTAGACAAAGCAACTTGGACTTTGGCAGGAATCATCGTGGCATTGATCATTACGGCAAATGTTTTGATGGAAAACCCTTATGCAACACGCACAAATGTAGAAAGTGTTCCTGTAGAATTACCTCCCGTACAAGCTCCGGCTCAGGATGCTGCGCCTGCAACTCCACCGGCTCAAGGAAATTAATCAGAATGAATTGAAAGAAATATATACATCCCTTGCAATCGCAGGGGATTTTTATTTAATGAAGCGGATGACCACAAGTCTTACAGAAATTAGCTCCGTCCATGTGATTACTGTCGTGACAATGATGACAAACTTGTGTATTCTGTAACGGATCGGGTTGCTTCACTCCTCTTACTGCTTCAGCTGTAACAATTCCTGTAGGAACCGCAATCACGCCATACCCGATGATCATCACAATTGATGCTATGAATTTCCCTAATCCCGTTACTGGCGCTATGTCTCCGTATCCTACGGTCGTCAAGGTAACCACCGCCCAATAAATACTAATCGGAATACTGGTAAATCCTGATTCCGGATGTTTGCCCTCTACCACATACATCACCGAACCAATTACAACAACAATAAGGATGACAAATGCCAGAAAAACTACAATTTTTGCTCGGCTTTTACGCAAAGCAATTAAAATCGTATTGCCTCCGCGCATAAATTGCGTCAATCCGAAAATTCGGAAAATCCGAAACAAACGTAAAATCCGGATGCTGGAAAGGTATTTTGTGGAAGGATAAATAATCCCTAAATAAGTTGGCAGTATGCTCAGCAAATCAATTAT
>CALLXZ010000342.1 GCA_937875605.1 uncultured Moheibacter sp. | reverse complement strand
GCCTGCGTTATGCAATTGAGAAATTAGATGTTTCGTTGCGGCAGTATTATTTGAAGTTGAAAGATTAAGTTAACAAGTATAATTTTCAGCTTGTCTTTAGCGTTAAGGCTAAAATAAATGTGCATTGAAAATTGTTGAAAATTGTTGAAAATATTGTTGCTATATTGTTTCTTTTATTGATTATAGGAATCGGGTTCGTTGTTTTCCATGAAAGATATTATACATCCAAATTTAAAAGAACTGAAATTCCTATTTCATTTTCAAAGTTCAAAGAGATTTGGGGAGAGCCCGATAGAGTTATGGAATACAAGGAAGGCGATAAAACGGTGTTTTACTATACAATTCTAAATGAATTTGTATTTAATGTTGATGAAAAAGAATTAGTTAAGTTGAAATATAAAGACAATTTTTAGCAATCTTCTTCAAATCAATTTTAATTCACATGCCCCAACTTCGTCAGCTTTTGATGTGCTAGAATTTTAATTTTACGACCTTCAACTTCGATTAAATTATCTGTTTTGAATTCAGAAATCAAACGAATCGCAGATTCTGTCGCCGTTCCGATGAGGTTTGCCATTTCTTCACGAGTCAAAGAAATTTTGATAAATCCGTCTTTGTCGGTTCCCAATTTTTTTTCGAGTAAGAGTAAAACTTCAGCCAAACGTTCGCGCACAGTTTTCTGCGCAAGGAAAGTGATGGTTTGAGCAGATTCGCCTAAATCTTCTGAAATTCTTCTCAAAATATCAAAAGCCAGTTTCGGATGATGTTCCAAAACTTTCAGGAAAAATTTTTCAGGAATGAAACAAACTTCCGTGTCTTCCATTGCCGTTGCAGAAGCGCCATAAGGCTGTCGGGATAAAATAGAACGGTAGCCGATGATGTCACCCGATTTCGTGAATCTTAAAATTTGTTCTTTGCCGTTAAAGCCCAATTTGAACATTTTCGCCGTACCTTTGTCTAAATAATAAATACCCTTGGGTGTAGCGCCCTCTTCTATGATCAGGTCACCTTTTTTATACGAAATGATTTTTTTTTCGTGGCTTAGTTCAGCAAGTTCTTCTTTTGTGAAGTGCTTGAGAATTTCAGGATTTTCAAATAAATCACAGATGTTGGTTACGTTTTCTAAAATATCAGACATAGGTAATGACTTAAATCACGTCAAATTTACATTAAATCACTCGAATTAGAAACTAATTTTGCAATTAGTATGGCTGAAAATTGTTTTCATTGCGGACAAAGTATAGAAGCAGAGCAAATAAAGTTCGAAGGAAAGAAATTTTGCTGTGTGGGTTGTAAAACTGTATTCGAAATTTTGAATACATCCGGTTTGGAGAATTTTTATGCGATGAATTCGGATGCGGGAATTCGTCCTGATGGAAAAGCCAATTATCATTTTGACTTTTTGGACACACCGGAAGTTTTTGAAAAGGTTGTCGATTTTTCAGATGACGGAACGACGGTTGTTACATTTCACATTCCGGTAATTCATTGTACATCTTGTATTTGGTTGTTGGAAAGTTTACAGACTGTAAATCCTAATATTGTCTATTCGACCGTTAATTTCACCAAGAAAGATGTTCAGATTTCGTATAAAAGTGACGAAATGAAATTAAGTGAAGTAGCTCGTTTGCTGACGCAATTGGGTTATAAACCAACGGTAAATCTCCAAACACTGGATAAAAAAGACAATCGTCATGATCGTATGCTGCTTTATAAATTGGTCGTAGCGGGATTTTGTTTTGGGAATATCATGTTGCTTGCGTTTCCGGAATATTCGGGCGATGAAGAAACCTGGTTGGAAAATAACAAGGAATTTTTCCGTTGGGGTATGTTTCTCTTGTCGCTTCCGGTTATGTTTTTTTCCGCAACCGATTATTTCAAATCGGCTTGGCAAGGCATTAAAAATAAATACATCAACATTGATTTGCCAATTGCCATTGGGTTTTGGGTTTTGTTTTTACGAAGTACCTATGACATTATTTTTGATTTAAGTCCCGGATTTTTTGACAGCATCGCAGGGTTAGCATTTTTTATGCTGATTGGAAAATGGTTTCAGCAGAGAACTTATAAGGCGTTGGCATTTGATAGGGATTATAAATCGTTTTATCCGATTGCGGTTCTCCGTTTGAAGAATAGTTTGGAAGAACCCATTTTACTTTCCGAATTGAAAAAAGGTGATCGTATTTTGATTCGAAACGAAGAAATTATTCCCGCAGATGCCATTTTGATGAAAGGCGAAGCCATGATTGATAATAGTTTTGTTACCGGTGAATCCAAATTAATAGAGAAGAAACAAGGTGATAAAATTTATGCAGGTGGCAAACAATCCGGTCAGGCAATTGAACTGGAAATCATAAAAGATGTAAATCAAAGTTATTTAACTCAACTTTGGAACAACGAAGCTTTTTCAAAAGAAGAATCGTCTCTAAATAAATTGACCAACAGCATCAGTCAGTATTTCGTTATCATAATTTTAACGATTACCGTTTTGGCAGCTGTTTATTGGTATTTTGTGGATTCTACGCAGATTTTGCAAGTGGTAACCGCAATTCTTATTATTACTTGTCCTTGTGCGCTTGGACTATCTTCTCCTTTTATTTTGGGAAATGTGATGCGGATTTTCGGAGAGAAAAAACTGTACATAAAAAGCACGGCTGCGATTGAAAATATGGCAAAAGTGAACGAAATCGTTTTTGATAAAACCGGAACGATCACCGAAAGCCAAGGTGCAGAAGTAAATTATCAAGGTGAGCATCTAGACGATGAGGAAACCGCTTCTGTAAAGGCCGTTCTGAAAAACTCCAATCATCCGTTGAGCCGTATTCTGTATGATAAATTACATCCTGATGCTGTTTTTCAGGTGAAGGATTATGAAGAAATTTCCGGAAAAGGCCAGATAGGATGGATAAATGGAAAAGAAATAAAAGTAGGTTCTCAAAAATTTGTGGGTGCTGATGAATTCTCTGAAATCAATCAAACACAAGTTTATATTTCAATGGATGGAAAAGTTAAGGGTAAATTTGAATTCAAAAATCATTATAGAAAGGGCTTAAAAGAAATGATTTCTGAATTGGATGAATATAAAATTTCAATTCTTTCGGGTGATAATGATTCGGAAAAAGAGAATTTGAAAAAGATTTTTCCACTTTCAACCCAATTTTTATTTAATCAAAGTCCGGAAGATAAGTTGGAATTCATCAGTAGTTTACAAAAAGAAAACCGGCGAGTTTTAATGTTTGGTGACGGTTTAAATGATTCAGGCGCCATTAAACAGAGCGATGTCGGAATTGTGTTGTCGGAAGATATTAATAATTTTTCTCCTTCATGTGATGCGATTTTGGATGCGAAAAGTTTTCGATCTTTTCCATCTTTTCTGAAATTTTCAAAAATTTCTATCAAGTTGATTTGGGCTGCTTTTACCATCAGTTTTTTATACAATTTCATTGGTTTAGGGTTTGCTATCACCGGAAATCTAGAACCAGTAATGGCGGCGATCATCATGCCGATCAGTTCAATTTCAGTCGTGATTTTTGCGACATTAAGTACTCGAATTGCTTCGCGAATTTTGCGTTGGAATTTAGAATGAGTATAAATTAACTTATTCGAATAACCCTCTGACTAAAATCATTACAATTTTACGGTTGCTATTGTACATTTGTAAACGCTATGGGAATCGTGATTTTAATGGTGATAGCAAGTGTTTCCTTGGCCGCAGTATTTTTAGTATTATTTTTACTGGGGGCAAGAAAGGGGCAATTTGATGAGGATGAATCCCCGGCTGTGAGGATGCTCATGGATGATAAAAAAGTAAAAGACAAAATTGATTCATAATGCAAATGCAAACGTTTAAGTACGATAACAGAATCGTAAAGTATTTCCTTTATGCCACTATATTTTGGGCTATCATGGCCTTTACATTTGGTGTATTGGTTGCAACTCTGAAATTTTTTCCTGAATTACCGGATTATATTTTCGGATCCGATGATCCGAGAATCGGTGGAAGCATCGAAGGACTTGCCGGCACAAACGGGATGATGGGCTTTGGTCGTTTAAGGATGATCCATACCACTTTTGCGGTTTTTGCATTTGTGGGGAACGGGTTTTTCGCAGGAGCTTATTATTCGATGCAACGTTTGTTGAAAACTCGTATGGGAAGTGATGTGATGAGTTGGACGCATTTCTGGAGTTGGCAGTTATTTATTTTATTGTCTTTGGTTACTTTCCTTTTAGGGTTTAACACATCAAAAGAATATGCAGAGCACGAGTGGCCCTTGGATATTCTGATTGCCCTTTCCTGGGTAATTTTCGGTGTAAATATGCTGAAAACCATTTATCAAAGAAGAGTTAGACATTTATATGTGGCGATTTGGTTTTATCTAGGAACTTGGGTGGCTGTGGCTATGCTTCATATATTTAACAATTTAGAAATTCCAATCAGCTGGAGTTTAACAGCCCCAAAAAGTTATTCTTTGTATGCAGGTGTACAAGATGCTTTGGTTCAATGGTGGTATGGACATAATGCAGTGGCATTTGTCTTAACAACACCTATTTTGGGATTGATGTACTACTTCGTTCCAAAAGCAGCAAACCGTCCGGTTTTCTCCTATAAATTATCGATTGTTCACTTTTGGTCTTTGATCTTTATTTATATCTGGGCAGGACCTCACCATTTATTATATACTTCGCTTCCTGCTTGGGTTCAGGCCGTTGGTACTGGATTCTCCATTATGTTGATTGCTCCGTCTTGGGGAGGAATGTTGAATGGATTATTGACATTAAGAGGCGCTTGGGATAAAGTGAGAGAAGAACCGGTGTTGAAGTTTTTCGTAGTGGCAATTACTTGTTATGGTATGGCAACTTTTGAGGGACCTTTGCTTGCTACAAAAACTTTAAATAAAATCGGACATTTTACCGATTGGGTTCCCGCGCACGTACACGTAGGAACGTTAGGATGGAATGGTTTTATGTTGTTTGGTATGATTTATTGGTTACTTCCAAGAATGTTTAATACAAAATTAGCTTCCAACAAAATGGCAAATGCGCATTTCTGGATCGGAACAATGGGAATTCTTTTCTGGGTAATTCCAATGTACGTAGCTGGATGGACGCAAGGTCTTATGTGGCAGCAATTCAATGAAGACGGAACTTTAAAATATGGTAACTTCTTACAGACGGTTACGATTTTGAAAGACTGGTTGTATCCGATGCGTGCATTTGGAGGACTGCTTTATTTGATCGGGGGCATTCTGATGGTTGTTAATATTTGGAAAACGGTAAGAAAAGGTCAGTATATACCAAATGAGGAGGCAGAAGCTCCTGCATTGGCTAAAATTAGTTCTGCTCGTAAGAAAGGTGAGGGAGCTCATACTTGGTTAGAAAGAATGCCTACTTTGTTGACGGTTTTATCTTTCCTTGCTGTAGCTATCGGAGGAGCCGTTGAAATTATCCCAACATTGGTTGTGAAATCCAATGTGCCAACTATTGCTTCAGTTACGCCTTATACTCCGCTTGAATTAGAAGGAAGAGACTTGTACATTCGTGAAGGTTGTAATGCCTGTCATACACAGATGATTCGACCATTCCGTGATGAGGTGAAACGTTATGGAGAATATTCTAAACCGGGTGAGTATGTTTATCACCATCCGTTCTTATGGGGATCTCAGCGTTCAGGACCGGATTTGCACAGACAAGGTGGAAAAAACCCGGATGCATGGCACTACAAGCACATGTGGGATCCGCGTGATACATCTCCTGGGTCTATTATGCCAAGATATCCTTGGTTGATTAAGAACAAACTTAATCGAGATCGTACGGATAGTAAATTGAAAACGATGGTACAATTGGGTGTGCCATATGAGGAAGAAGATTTTGACAGCATCACGGTTTCTATGGACAAACAAGCATTAGCTATTGAAAAGAGTATTTTTGAAGCTGATGTTAAATTGAAAGAACGATATGACCGTGAGGCAAAAGAAAAAGGGGAAGACTTTGTCCCGTTGAGAGAGAGAGAAATCACAGCACTTATTGCTTATTTGCAACGTTTGGGTACCGATATTTCGACAGAGCAAACAGAAACAACATCCATCATAGGTTCTGGAAATAATTAATTATGCTGAAGTACTTTAAAGACGCTTTTACCAATTATGAAAATGCAGACATTTTGCAAACCATTTCCTTGCTTTTGTTTGTCGTTTTCTTCTTGGGATTGATGTACTTTATTTGGAAACGCCCAAAAGATTATTACAAAGAAGACTCAGAATTGCCACTGGACAAGGACGAAGAATAACTAAAAAGAATTCGGATAAAGGCCGATTGAAATAAAAAATTAAGACATGAAACAACGTACGCCGGGGAGAGTATTTATTCCAATTATTATGATTTCCATCATCGCCATTATCATGATGGTAACCCCAATAGGGTTTGATATGAGTACTGGTTTTTTTGGTTTTTTCACCAATACATGGAATCATTTCGTTGAAACCTATTCAAGCGGAATGGCAATCGGAATTGTGGTCATTGCTTTGATTATGCTTTTGATTATCAATGCGATTAACAAAGTAGTGGAAAGTCAGAAGTTCAAAGGACTATCTCCAGAGCAACAGCAACAGTATGTTGTGATGTCAAAACAAAATTATTTCAGTCGTTTGATAAATAGTGGTCGATACCGTCAAACAGATGAAGAAGAAGAGGCGATCATTTTGGATCATGGATTTGACGGAATTAAAGAGTTAGATAATGCGTTACCACAGTGGTGGCTCGCGATGTTCTACATGGGTATTGTATTTATGGTGGTTTATGTATTGGCCTATAGTTTTACTGACTTTGCCCATCCAGAGATAGAATATGAAGAGTATAATTCAAAGCAACAAGCATTAGTTGATAAATGGATTGAGGAAAATGATATTACGATTGAAGGCGCAAAAAACAAATATTTAGATCCGCAGGCAATCGAAGAAGGAAAGAAAACATTTGAGTCTTTATGTGCAACTTGTCACACGGCTAATGGTGGAGGAGGAATCGGTCCCAACTTGACAGATGATTTTTGGGTCAATAAAGTTCAGGACAGCCTTTTCTATAATATCTACGATATAGTATACAACGGTAGCCCGAAAAACCCTCAGATGCGTCCCTTTGGTAAAAAAGGAGAATTGACAGGTCTTGCGATTGAAAAAGTAGCTTCTTATGTTTATTATATGAATCAGGATTTACCAACAGTTTCAGCTAATGAAGGAGGAGCTGCTCCACAGGGAGAAATGATTCCGGCATGGGCAAAGGACGGTGGCAGTACAGCGCCTGCGCCATCTGCAACAGGTAATACCACAGAAAACGCAGAACCTGTTAAAAAGGATTCTGCACAATAAAAACTTCCCATTTTAGACTTTAGAAATGGGATCGAAAAATTAAAATGGACGATTCTCAAATCAAAGATCAGGATTTAGATAAACTTTCAGAAGAGGAAGAAGCGTTTAGATCCACAATAGTAACAATGGACAGAAAAGGAAAACGCCAGTGGGTGTTTCCTAAAAAACCTTCCGGAAAATTTACAAATTACAGAAGTTGGGTAAGTTATGTGCTTTTGGCATTTTTAGTAATTGCCCCTTTTGTGAAATTACCGAACGGAAATCCAATTTTCATGTTCAATATTCCGAAAGGAGAATTCATCATTTTCGGATTTCCTTTTTTTACTTCCGATTTCTTTCTGCTGGCAATCGGAATGATTACGACGATTGTTTTCATCGTCTTATTTACAGTCGTTTATGGACGAATCTTCTGTGGGTGGATTTGTCCGCAGACCATTTTTATGGAGCACGTTTTCCGCCGTATTGAATACTGGATCGAAGGCGATCGTCCTAAACAGATGAAATTAGCCAAACAAGAATGGGACGAAGAAAAGATCAGAAAACGTCTTTTAAAATGGACAATTTTTTCGCTTATTTCTTTCTTTATCGCCAATGTTTTTTTGGCATACATTATAGGATCCGATGAATTATTGGATTTGGTAAAAGAAGGTCCGGGTGAAAATATGAGCACGTTTATCGGGCTGATTGTTTTTACAGGATTATTTTATTTCATTTTTGCATGGTTCAGAGAGCAGGTTTGTACATTGGTTTGCCCTTACGGACGTCTTCAGGGCGTTTTAATTGATAAGAAAACCATTATTGTAGCTTATGATTTTAAGAGAGGCGAATCCTCTGCTGGTCGTTCTAAATTCCGAAAAGGGGAAGACCGTCAGGCAGCCGGAAAAGGAGATTGCATTGACTGTAAACAATGTGTCGTGGTTTGCCCTACGGGAATTGACATCCGAAACGGAACACAATTGGAATGCGTTAACTGTACTGCTTGTATAGATGCCTGTGACGAAGTGATGGAAAAAGTAAATCTGCCGAAAGGTTTGATTCGTTATGCTTCGGAAGAAAACATAGAAACCGGTAAAAAATTCAAATTGACCGGAAGGATGATTGCCTATACACTAGTTTTAATTGGAATGATTGTAGCAATCAATGTGTTTTTATTTAGTCGAAATGATGTCGAAATTAAATTTTTACACGTTCCCGGAAAAAATTATAAAATAGAAGGACAAAATATTTCCAATTTGTATCAATATACACTTTATAACAAAACCAACAGTGATTTGAAAGTACAATTCGGATTGAAATCGCATAATGACGGAACCATTCGTATTTTAGATGGTCCATCTACGATTCGCTTGACCAAAGGAAATGTTCAGCAGGGCGTAGTGGAAGTCCGAATCCCGATGGAAGACATTAGCTCTTACAAGGAACCTGTGGTCATGGTGGCGGTAGATCAGGATGGGAAAGAATTGGATGAATATTTAACAAGTTTTTCAGCACCTTATTAAAAATAAATATGGCGAAATTCAAATTTACATGGGCTCACGGATTGATGGTGGCGTTAGGCAGTTTCATGATTTTCATTTCTTCACTTGTTTTTTTTGCCGGAAATATGGGCGAGATGGTCGATGAAAACTATTATGAAAAAACCGTACATTATCAGGACGACATAGATGCTGCAAAACGAGCAAATTCATTGGATAAAAAACCGGAAATTATAGAGCAGGCAAACGGATACATGATCCGTTTTCATGAACAACCTCAAAGCGGCGAAGTTTTGTTTTTACGTTCCAATAACAGTTCGGAAGATGTAAAGCAACCTCTAAAATTGAATTCCAGAAAAGAACAATTGATGCATGCTGCAGATCTGATTAAGGGTGAATACGAAGTCTCCATTCGTTGGAAGCAGGATGGAAAGAATTATTTGCTTAAACAAAAAGTGAATTGGACGGCTCCTTCCTCATAGTAGCATTGGTTCTCGGACTTGCATCCAGTTTGCACTGTGTAGGGATGTGTGGACCTATCGCATTTTCACTTGGACTAAATCCTCAAAATAAAATTGATTTTACACTTCGAAACCTGACCTATCAGTTAGGAAGAGTGACAACCTATTCTTTTTTAGGAGCGGTATTAGGAATCATCGGAACAGGAATTTCTTTTGCAGGACTACAGAATCCACTGAGCATTGGAGTGGGAATTCTGATGATTTTAATTGCACTATTACCCAAAAATCTCGGAGCTCAAAACTTCAGAATGAAACCTTTTGCCCGCCTGATGTACAATTTAAAATCAGGATTGGGAAAATTTCTGAGAAGAAAAAATTATTCCTCGCTTTATATTACCGGACTTTTAAATGGCTTACTTCCTTGTGGCGCAGTCTATGCCGCTTTGACAGGGTCTATGGCGATGGGTTCGGTCGGTGGAAGTGTGCTTTTTATGGTTTGTTTCGGATTAGGAACCATTCCGCTGATGTTTGTTTCCGTATTAGCTGGAAATGCAGTAAGTCTCCAAACTCGTCAGAAAATCCTAAAATTTTTACCGTATCTGATGGTACTGCTTGGGGTTCTTTTTATACTGAGAGGATTAAATCTAGACATTCCTTATATTTCCCCAACTCTGGAAAGTTTGCAGATAGATGGGGAACAACATGAGCATTGATTATTCATCTTTATCAATTCGTTTCCAATCTCGGTCAAATAATATTTTTAATTCATTTTTGAATTTTTGACTGAATATTTCTCTTGGATTTTCGTCTTGTCCTAATGTTAATTCGTAAGTATTAATTTCATCATACGAATCAAATTCCCCGTTTTTACCACTATCTTTTTGAACATTCATCAAAATTTTATTGGAGCTTTTTATATAACTCCAATTGATGAGATGCTGATCTTTAGGAGAAATCTGACGAAAATTTTTTCCAAATAGATCTGAGACATACAGATAAAGCGGATCTTGTTGATTCAGTAATTTGTCTTGATTGAAATCATCTGAACGAATTCTGTAAAAAATATAAGGAATGTCCCTCGAGGTGCTGATTCCTCTTTCTTCTTGGTATTCATCATAATTGTAATCATAAATCAGCATTTTCTGCTGACTTAACAGATGATATTCGTTGGTTTTTGAATTCAAAAATATAATATTCCAATAATTACCATTTGGAATATCTTTATAACTCATATCTCTGGTTCTTTTTGCTTCGCTCATTTCCAGAGGAAACATCAAAATCCCAGAACTGTCTATTTCTACAAAGGATTTCGTCTGAATGTTCAAATTGTTTTTCGGGTCGTTTAGCACAATACTATCAGAATCCGAGCTTTGAGAATTTGTCCGAAATTCATCTGATTTTTTACAGGAAACAGTCAGGATTGCAATTAGAAATGCAAAAACAAGATTTTTCATTTGATCGGAATTTTCTTAAAGATAGAAAAAACTTGAATTCAATTCTTTAAATTAATTGAATAATTCCCTCGGAATCTCACAAACCGGAATGGGGATCATTTTATGTAGATTGGCTTTATGGCGCTTTTCATAAATTTCAAAAACTTCCCGTTCTCTTCCTGAAAAATCTTTCGCAATTTGTCCGCGCTCCTTGGCTTTCATCGCCCATTCCAGCTCATCATAGGAAGCACCGATTTGGTCTTCATCCGTTCGGTTATCCCCAAAAAGTCCATCGGTCGGCGCTGCTTTTTGAATGTCCTGATTGATGCCTAAAAATTCCGCAATTTTATAAACTTCCGATTTCATCAAATCCGCAATGGGACTGATGTCCACGCCGCCGTCACCATATTTGGTAAAAAATCCAACCCCAAAATCTTCCACTTTATTTCCCGTTCCGGCAACGATGTAACTATTTATTCCTGCATAATAATAAAGCGAAGTCATCCGTAATCTGGCTCGGGTATTGGCAAGCGACAAATGATATGCATATTCGTTTTCCGATCTTTCAGCAACCGAAACAAATTCATCATAAACCGGTGTCAGATCTACCGTTTTGCTATGTATTTTTTCAAAATTGGATTGCAGCCATTCGATGTGATTTTGCGCCCGAGTCACCTGATTCTCTGCCTGATGAATCGGCATTTCCAGACAAAGTACAGGGAAGCCCGTCTTTGCACAAAGCGTGGAAGTAACTGCTGAATCTATTCCTCCCGAAATCCCGATGACAAATCCTTTTTGATGAGAATTTTTCAGATATTCGCTCAGCCAATTGACAATGTGATCTATGATTTTTTCGGTCTGCATTATATGATTAAATTTGTGGCTTGATTTTTAACCAAAGGTAAGGAATTGTATATTTTTTTTCGTTGCCTGTAAATCCTAAAAATTGAGAAAATGAAAACAAATTATTGGATGCTGATATTTGCGTCTTTTTTGGTAATTTCCTGTGGAAAGGACAATCGCTGGGATGTGGAATTGCCACAGGAAAAAGTAGAATTGAAGATTACAGATATCAGCAAAGATTTTTTTAACACCTCTGTTGGTCTGAATACTTTGCAATCTCGCTATCCTTTCTTTTTTGACAATTCTGTGGATAATTCGGTTTGGGAGGCACAGCGCAGAGACACATTGGAAGTAGCAGTATTTGATTCGGTCCAGAAAAAATTTACCAAATCCACTTATCAAGATGATTTGAAAAGTCTGTTTGCGTACTATAAGTATTATTTTCCAAAAGAATTAATTCCTCAGATTTATACCTATTCGTCCGGATTGCAAAATGTGTATGAACCTATCATCTACGGACGAAAAGAAGGGATGCTTTTCATCGCGATGGATGGTTTTTTAGGAAGCAAAAGTTCTTTTTACCAGAAAGAAAGAATCTATCCGTATATGGCAAAAACCATGAATCCACACGATATTGCACCTACAGTGGTGCAGGCAATCGGTCGGGAAATCGTACCCTTTAATCCACGTCAGCAGACTTTTGTAGATTTGATGGTGGACGAAGGAAAAAAACTGATTTTGGCAGATGCGCTTCTTCCGAAAACTTCCGATGAATTGAAAATCGGCTACTCCAAAGAACAATTGGATTGGGCAATTGCAAATGAAGGTGATATCTGGAATTATTTCATCGAACAAAACATGATTTTTTCCAACGATAAAACCTATAGGGAACGGTTTTTACAGCCGGGACCTTTTTCCAAATTCTTAAATGAAATCGAAACGGAATCTCCGGGAAGAATAGGAGCTTGGATCGGCTGGCAGATTTGCCGTAAATATTTGGACGAAAATCCGGATTTGACTTTGGAACAATTTATTCAGCAAGACACACAACTGATCTTTAAAGAGTCAAAATACAAACCGAAAAAAGGAGATGGAAATTATTCGCAGAGTGAAACAGCTTCGAAGGATGAAGTTGAAAAATACGAATAAAAACAATTTTTAATTAGAAACATTAATCAAAAAATGAGAAAAACGCAAATCATAGTAGATGTAGAATTGGACGAAAACCACGTTCCGGAAAAGATGAGTTGGAATGCGCAAGATGGCGGAATTAACAACCAGGAAACCAAAGCTGCGATGATTTCGGTTTGGGATGATAAGGCAAAAGAAGCGTTGCGAATTGATTTATGGACCAAAGAAATGGAGATGGACGATATGAAACGTTTTTATCACCAGATTTTTATTTCCATGGCAAATTCTTATCAACGAGCTACCAATGAAGATGAAGTTGCAGATTCCATTATCGAATTTGCTGAAAATTTTGCCCATCAAGCAGGAATCAAAAGCCATAAATAAAAGAACGGCATCACTGCCGTTCTTGTGTGTTAGTCGTTATGCTATTTATAATAAACCGGAAAGTTCAAATGCCCTGATCATTCTCGGAACGCCTAATCCGCCTCCGGATCTAGGAAAGAATTCGTAGGAAAGAAAATCTTCTAATTCTTCTTCGACGCGGTCTTTTCCAAATAATTCAAATAATTTTTTAGCGTAATTTCCCTCTTCGATGGTGTAGAAAGATTTTCTTTGCGCTTCTGCATCACAGCTTCTTTCAGCCGAACCGATGGTTTCGATTCCGTGCATCAATACATCTACTTTGTTGGCAGTTGTTCCATTTCGTTTCATGTTCCAGAAAGGATTGGTTCTTTCGGGGAAATTTTCAAGAAAGAAAATCGGACCGTAATCATCGTAGATTTTTAATTCGTCTTCTGATTCTAAAATTGAAACATCATACTTCGTTGCCATTTCTTCATAATCTTGGTGAACGAAATCGGAAGGATCTCCAAATCCAAGGTATTCCACAAATTCAGCTTCCAACTGAAGTAACTCTTTCATTCCTCCGTGCAATTCAAATTCAAACATCGGGAAGATTCGGTTGTGTCTTCCTCTGATAGGATTGTTTTCATTTCGGTAGCTGGTAGAAAGACAGAAATAGCCGGGAACGTCCGGTTGGGTAAGCAATTCGTGTTCCAGCCACATCTGACCGGTCTGAGGTAGCGGCCAAATGTTTCCGCAATAATCATACGTCGCGATGGAGTGAGGATTTTCACAAGCAGCGAGAATACTCAAACGGTTTTGTGTATGTACTTCTACGAAACCTTTTTGCAAAAAAAAAGTTCTCATTTTGTTAACGACAAAAGAGAACTTTTTGGGATCAATGATTGGAACCAACGCCAAATCATTTGCTCGGGCGACTGCGCCCTGCGGAATTACAAAATCGTGCATAAATTTTTTGTTTTTAAAGTTTGCATAAATTGGCGCAAATCTATAGGATGACGTATAACTGTGCAAGTGCTTTAACATTAAAGTTTTCAACAATCTCGAAAATCAGTTGATAAATCATTTTTTAAATAAGAGGTTTAATTCACTATTGAAGCGTGTAAGTGGCTCATTTGAATTAATATAAACAAAAAAAATTGTTTCAATTTGGAATAACTGAAACAATTTTTATATGTATTAAAATCAATTTTACAATTGTGGTCCCGCAGCGATTAATCGCTCGCCTTCTGCGGTATTACAATATTGTTTGAAATTTTGAATGTATCTCGCGCCCAAATCTTTTGCTTTTGCTTCCCATTCTTCCGTATTGCCATACGTATTTCTTGGGTCTAAAATTCCTTCAGAAACATTTGGCAGAGCAGTTGGGATTTCCAAGTTTAAAACCGGAATTGTTGTTTTCGGAGCATTTTCGATGGATCCGTCTATGATAGCATCTATGATGGCTCTCGTATCTTTCAAAGAAATACGCTTTCCAGTTCCATTCCAGCCTGTGTTTACCAAATATGCTTTGGCATTGTGTTCCTTCATTTTTCCTATTAATGTTTTGGAATACATGGTAGGATGGAGAGTTAAAAATGCTTCACCAAATGCCGGAGAGAATGACGGTTGAGGTTCGGTAATTCCTCTTTCCGTTCCGGCCAGTTTGGAAGTGTAGCCACAAAGAAAATGGTATTGTGCCTGATCATCATCCAAAATGGAAACCGGAGGTAAAACACCAAATGCATCTGCTGATAAATACACGATCTTTTTAGCATGTCCGGCTTTAGATGGAAGGACAATTTTGTTAATGTTGTAAATAGGATACGAAACGCGTGTGTTTTCTGTGATAGAACCGTCTGTAAAATCAATTTCGCCGTTTTCTTTCACAATTACATTTTCAAGCAATGCGTCACGCTTGATGGCACGATAGATATCTGGTTCTTTTTCTTCTGACAAGTCAATTACTTTTGCATAACAACCCCCTTCGAAATTAAATACACCATGATCATCCCATCCGTGTTCATCATCACCTATCAGATAACGTTTAGGGTCGGCGGATAAGGTGGTTTTCCCAGTTCCGGAAAGCCCAAAGAAAAGAGCTACATCTCCTTCTTCACCTACGTTTGCAGAACAGTGCATGGAGGCAATTCCTCTAAGTGGAAGATAATAATTCATGATGGAAAACATTCCTTTTTTCATTTCGCCGCCATACCAGGTTCCACCTATGATTTGGATTTTTTCGGTCAGGTTGAACATTACAAAGTTTTCCGAATTCAGTCCTTGGCTTTCCCAGTCCGGATTGGTTGTTTTGGATCCGTTCATCACGATGAAGTCCGGCTCTCCGAAGTTTTCAAGTTCATAGTTTGAAGGCCGGATAAACATATTGGTTACAAAATGCGCCTGCCATGCAACTTCCATGATGAAACGAACTTTTAGTCTAGTATCGGGGTTTGTTCCGCAGAAAGCATCTACTACATAAATCTTTTTTGATTTAGATAACTGATCCAAAACCAGGTTTTTACAATGGGTGAAAGTTTCCGGAGTCGTCGGAAGATTGACTTTCCCGTCCCAGTAAATGGTGTCTTTCGTCACTTCATCTTTTACTATAAAACGATCTTTGGGAGAGCGACCGGTAAAAACACCTGTTTTAACAGCGATCGCTCCTAAATCAGAAACGACTCCTTTTTCATAACCAGAGTTTTGGCTGGAAGTTTCGGCTTTGAAGAGCTCTTCATAAGTAGAATTATATTCCACCTCATGATAACCCGTGATTCCCAACTCGTGAAGTTCCTGGATTATTTTTATATTTTTCATAGCTAAATGTTTGTTGTTGTTTGTTTTACAAGTTCTGTGATTTGGACGTCAAATTTAGGGAAATAACTGATTTGCTATTGCATAAATCTAATGATATTCATCAGATAAATATAGGCTTAATTGTTTAAAAAGGAATAATTCAGAAAAGAATTTAATGGCATAACTCATTTGTTGTCATGATAAATATGGAAGAATAATTGGTTTAAATGGAACCGTTCGTTATGTTTGCATTATAATTTTTCTAAACTTTATCTAAAGTTTTATATTTTTGCCAAATCAAAACAATTAAAATAATTATTATGTCTGACATTACATCAAGAGTAAAAGCAATCATCGTTGATAAATTAGGCGTTGATGAAAGTGAAGTAACCTTAGAAGCAAGCTTTACAAACGATTTAGGTGCTGATTCTTTGGATACGGTAGAATTAATCATGGAATTTGAAAAAGAATTTGACATTCAAATCCCGGACGATCAAGCAGAAAAAATTTCAACGGTAGGACAAGCTGTTCAATACATTGAAGATTTAAATAAATAATTCTTTACCCAATTTTCCAGTTTTATGGAATTAAAAAGAGTTGTAGTAACAGGTATAGGTGCGCTCACGCCCATTGGTAATACTTTTCAGGAATACTGGGAAGCATTGACTGCTGGAGTTAGTGGAGCTGCACCCATAACCTTGTTTGATGCCCAATCATTTAAAACTCAATTTGCTTGTGAAGTAAAGAATTTTGATCCCGAAGCTCATTTTGACCGGAAAGAAGCCCGGAAATTGGACAGATGCGGTCAATTAGGACTTGTAGCTGCACGCGAAGCAGTTGCTCACAGTGGAATCATTGAATCCAATGTGAACAAACAAAGAGTAGGGGTCATTTGGGGATCCGGAATAGGAGGTATCAAAACTTTTGAAGAAGAAGTGTCCAATTTCGCAACCGGAAACGGCACGCCTCGCTTCAATCCTTTTTTTATCCCTAAAATGATTGCAGATATCACGCCAGGTCACATCTCCATGGAATTCGGTTTCATGGGTCCTAACTATACTACGGTTTCGGCTTGTGCTTCTTCCACCAATGCTCTCATTGACTCGCTTATGCTGATCCGTTTAGGGAAAGCAGATGTCATCGTGAGTGGTGGTTCGGAAGCTGCGGTAACTGCTTCAAGTATCGGTGGATTTAATGCTATGCACGCTTTATCTGTCAGAAATGACGACCCAAAAACTGCGTCACGCCCTTTTGATAAAGGTCGTGATGGATTTGTGATGGGAGAAGGGAGCGGAGCAATTATATTGGAAGAATATGAGCATGCAAAATCGCGTGGTGCAACGATTTATGCTGAGTTCATTGGCGGAGGGATGTCTGCCGATGCCTATCATTTGACAGCTCCACATCCGGAAGGTTTGGGAGCATATAATGTGATGATCAATGCATTGGATGATGCTCAGGTCCGTTTAGATGAAGTTGACCACATAAATATGCATGGAACTTCTACACCTTTGGGTGATATAGCCGAATCAAAAGCGATTCAGAAATTATTTGGAGATCATGCTTATAACATTCAGATAAATTCTACGAAATCCATGACCGGCCATTTGTTGGGGGCAGCAGGAGCTATTGAAGCGGTTTCGGTAGTGGGAGCCATTATGCATGACAGAGTTCCACCGACGATTAATCATTTTACAGACGACGAAAATTTAGATCCTCGTATCAACTATACTTTTAATCAGGCAGTAGATAAAAAGATCAATGTTGCGATGAGTAACACATTTGGTTTTGGTGGTCATAATGCTTGTGTAGTGTTCAGAAAAATCTAAGAACGTATGCTTTTTTGGGAGAAAATCAAGAAAAAATTCACCAAAAAGAATTTTGAAAATAAAGTGCAGGAAGATCCTGAACTGGAAAATTTTCTTACCAAAATCATAGGATTTAAACCGATTGATCTGGAAATCTATAAAAGAGCTTTTGTTCACAGATCAGCTCAGGTAAAAGACGAAGAAGGTAACGATGTAAATTTCGAGCGTCTCGAATTTCTAGGTGACGCTGTACTCGGACTCATCATTTCTGTATTTATTTTTGAAAAAGCACCCGATAAACAAGAAGGTTATCTTACGAAGATGCGTTCTAAAATCGTTTCCAGGAGTCAGCTTAATACGATTGGCAAACAGATGAATTTGGCAAAACGGCTTCATCCGGCAGGAAATCCGAATCTGGGTGAAGATATATACGGTGATTTGGTAGAAGCACTCATCGGAGCTATTTATCTGGATAAAGGTTTTGATACGACAGCTAAATTTATTTTTACCAAAATCATCGATCAGCACTTTGATATGGAAAAACTGGAAAAAACGATTTCCAGTTATAAAAGCTTGATTCTGGAATGGGGACAAAAAACCAAAAATAAAATCAGCTTTAATACTTTTGAAGAAGATAATGCAGAAGACTTAATTGTATTTGTTTCCGTAGTGAGATTAAATGAGAAAGTTATCTCAAAAGGACGGGGTACTTCTAAGAAAAGAGCAGAAGAAAATGCTTCAAAAAGAGCCTATTACTTTCTGCAAAATAAGATGGAAAACGTTTTATAATTGACACAAAATGAGTCATGAAAATTCAGTTGAACTACAACCGAAATATGTCATGGCGCAATTTGGTCTGCCTGTTAGGGGTAGGATTTGATTATAAACAAAATTGTAAATAGATGAAAACATTGTTGATAGAGGAAGCTGAATTTATAGATTTTCAGCTTTACGGAATCGTGTCCGCTTACACTGATTCTCCGCAATTGGTCTATCACATCAACCGCTGTTTTGAAACAAAGTTTGTAAGATGTACGGATTTGGATGTTTTAATTGAAAACCAACTTACCTTTTATCCGGTTTTTGAGTGGGAAAATCCGCAAAGTGGGGCATATTATAATATCATTAAGAATGCTTCTTATACCTTGAATTCTACTGAAAATTCAGGAAATTTGTCTTCGCTTTTTGACGTAGCACCTGTTTTGATCAATCAATTCAAACATTATAATTTTCTGCTAAAAGTAACCGGCGAAGAGTTCGATGGTTTGCCTATTTATGAAAATAATTTTATTCAGATTATAACCGAATTAGATACAAATTCAATTAAAACAATCAACCGATTGATTTTTTAAAAAATTAAATAAAAAGAAAATGCAATATTTTAATCCGAAATACTTAAAAAAGACGAAAATAGTAGCTACACTTGGTCCTGCAACCGACGGAGAAGAGATGCTTCGTGAGTTGATGGATAAGGGAGTTGATGTGTTCCGAATCAATTTTTCACATGCTGACTATGATATAGTAGAAAAGAACATAGAATTGATCCACCGTCTTAATGAAAAGTATGGATATAATACCGCTATACTTGCTGATCTACAAGGTCCTAAGTTGAGAATTGGCGTGATGGAAGAAGATGTGGTTTTAGAGCCGGGCGATATATTCACGTTTACAAATGAGAAAATCACCGGAAATAGGGAAAAGGCGTTTATGACGTACAAAAAATTCCCCCAAGATGTGAAGGTGGG
>CALLXZ010000341.1 GCA_937875605.1 uncultured Moheibacter sp. | reverse complement strand
TGAAACAAGAGGTAAATGTCAAAGAAATTCAATTATTGACCAACGAAGAAGCTTCGCATTTATTGGTAAAAAGCATCAAACCAAATTTCAAAACTTTAGGTCCTAAATTTGGGAAAGACATGAAAACAATTTCCGAAGCGGTAGCCAAATTAGGGAATGATGACATCGTAAAATTGGAATCCGAAGGGAAAATAACATTGGATTTGTCCGATAAATCGGTAGAATTGGAATTGGAAGATTTTGAAATTGCCACCAAAGATATTCCCGGCTGGACGGTAGCTTCCAATAATTTATTGACCGTGGCACTCGATATGACACTGACCGATGAACTTATTTCTGAAGGCATTGCACGGGAATTGGTAAACCGTATTCAAAATCTACGGAAAGATAGTGGATTAGAGCTGACGGATCGTATAAAATTAGTTGTTAAAAAAGAGGACAAATTAGAAAACGCAATTAATAAAAATAAAGATTATATTTGCTCGGAAACGCTCGCAGATGAACTGATTTTTTCAGCTGACATTCAGGGTGGAACGCAAATAGAGATAGATGATTTAGTAACCGAAATTTCGATTTCAAAAACTTGAAGCCATGGCAGAAGATAAAACAAGATATTCAGATGCGGAATTAAAAGAATTCCGAGATATCATACAAGACAAATTGGAAAAAGCAGAACGTGATTATGAATTGATCAAAGAAACTTTTATGAACGGTTTGGACAACGGGACAGATGACACATCGCCGACTTTTAAAGCGTTTGAAGAAGGTTCTGAAACGATGAGCAAAGAGCAGAATGCACAGTTGGCAGCTCGTCAGGAGAAATTCATCCGTGATTTAAAAAATGCTTTGATCCGAATTGAAAATAAAACATACGGAATTTGTCGGGTAACCGGGAAATTGATTAATAAAGAAAGATTGAAATTGGTTCCTCACGCGACATTAAGCATCGAAGCAAAAAATATGCAACGTTAATCCGTAGTTTTGAAGAAAATAGGAATCAT
>CALLXZ010000340.1 GCA_937875605.1 uncultured Moheibacter sp. | reverse complement strand
TGCGAAGCGACAACGCATCATCAAAATCTTTTGCGTCTTTTGGATCAATTGTAAAGGTCACCACATCACGCATATCGCGTCGATTGGCTTGAATTTCTTCTTCGTGAATTTCAACATCCAATTCTTTTGCTTCCAATTCTACTTCTTCGGGGAATTCGTACGGTAAATTATATTCCAACAATATGGCGTGCATTTCGGTTTTGGTTTCATCAGGTTTACCTAAAATTTCTATAATTTCTCCAAACGGGCTGTCTGCATCATCAGGCCAATCTAACATTTCTACCACAACTTTATCACCCATTTCCGCGCCGTTGAATTTATTTTTGGGAATGAAAAAGTCAACGTAAATCGCTCGGCTGTTCATCACCACAAAACCAAATTTCCCACTCGGCTGCGGTTCGAAAATTCCTGTAAATATTGATTTGAATCTTTTGACAATATCCACCACTTCGCCTTCCGGTTTCTGTGATTTACCTTTCATTTTTGGATAGAGATAAACACGAACCATATCGCCTTGAAGTGCATTTTTCTTTTTGTTTTTGGAGATGAAAATATCCTCATCCATTCCATCCACAATCACATACGCAGAACCGCTTTGGGTAACATCAATGGTTCCTATTAAATAATCTTTCTCTGCATTAATTTTGAATTTTCCACGATCGGATTCTTTTATTTTTTTCTCAGCCAAAAGCGATTGAAGATCTTTGATTAAAATTTCTTTGTCAATTCGATTGGTTAAATTTAAAGAAGCAGCAATTTGTTTATAATTCTGAGGTTTATCAGGATTTTTAAACAATACTTCTATAATTTGTTTGGTAAACTTACCGGAAGTTGACCTTTTATTTTTTGAGTTGAATTTTCTTTGTGACATTTATTGTATGTATTTTTAAGAGCAGGCAATCTTAGCTACTCTGTTTTCGTGTCTTCCACCTTCAAAATCTGTGCTAAGAAATGTATCTATCATTTCAACTGCATATTCGTACGCTACAAAACGAGCCGGAAGAGAAATCACATTCGCATTATTATGCTGACGCGTCAAACGGGCAATGTCCGTATTCCAGCAAAGAGCAGAGCGCACGCCTTGGTGTTTATTGGCTGTCATGTTCACACCTTGTCCGCTTCCGCAGATTAAAATTCCAAAGTCAGCTTCACCTTTTTCCACAGCAGATGCAGTAGGATGAGCAAAATCAGGGAAATCAACAGAATCTGTTGATAACGTTCCAAAATCCTGAACTTCAACTCCTTTATCAGTTAAATATTGAACAATTCTGGACTTATATTCATATCCTGCGTGATCAGATCCGATGGCTATTTTCATATTTTTTTAGTTTATTAACACTGTATTTTCTTAAATTCTTTAACTAATTATAAATCAAGGTTTAGATAATGTAAAATTAATGTTAATAAAATATCCATTACTTTTCATCGATTTTTAGGTTTTCAACTTGCTTATTTCAATTCTCTTTTTGATTAGAAAAATTTCCATTCCAATCAAGAAAAAGTTTTAATTCTGGCACGGATATTTTGAACAGAGTTATGGATAGATTTCCACTACTCATTTATCATCAAAATTCGATTTTAACAATCAACAAAAAATGTTGAAAACTCCCTAATTCATTCATTTCAAAACAAAATTACAAATTATTAACTGTTAATCAATTCTCCGTAAAATAATTCGAACTTTAGTTATTCACATATTAACAGTGCATATATATAATACAGTTCTTTCTTTTTTAAATTTTAAAAATAATATAATGATGTATATATAAATGTGAACAACTAAAAATGGATTTGAAAAGGTTTTCTTCTATTTTTGCTTTCAATAAAATTTAATCTAATTCAAAAATGAAAACCATAGACGATTTTAATTTCAAAGATAAAAAAGCATTGATCCGTGTTGATTTTAACGTTCCACAGGACGATGAATTAAAAGTAACCGACGATACGAGAATTGTAGCGGCAAAACCGACTATCGATAAAATTTTGAAAGACGGTGGATCTGCTATTTTAATGACGCATTTGGGCAGACCAAAAGGTGGAGTTGAAGATAAATTTTCGTTGAAACACATTGCTTCGAAAGTTTCTGAAATTTTAGGAGTAAAAGTAATTATGGCAAAAGATGTTGTTGGAGAAGATGCACAGGAAAAGGCTAAAAATTTGAAACCTGGCGAAGTTTTATTGTTGGAAAATGTTCGTTTTCATTCGGAAGAAGAAAAGGGCGACAAATCATTTGCAGAACAACTTTCTAAATTAGGTGATATTTATGTGAATGATGCATTTGGAACGGCGCACAGAGCGCATGCTTCCACGGCAATTATTGGAGAATTTTTCCCAAATGCCAAATGTTTTGGGTATTTGATGAAACAAGAATTGGAAGCTATCAATAAAGTATTGAAATCCGGAGAAAAACCGATTACGGCTATTTTAGGCGGTGCGAAAGTTTCTTCCAAAATTACGATAATTGACAATATTTTACCGGCGATTGATAACTTAATCATCGGAGGTGGAATGACGTATACCTTTATCAAAGCGCAAGGCGGAAAAATCGGAAAATCATTGGTTGAAGATGATAAATTGGAGTTGGCTTTGGATATTTTAAAACAAGCAGAGAAAAACAACGTGAAAGTATATCTGCCGGTGGATAATGTTTGTGCTGATAATTTCAGCAATGATGCCAATATGAAAACGGTTCCAGTAGATCAAATTCCCGATGGATGGATGGGTATGGATTGCGGACCTGAAACTAATAAATTATTTGCTGAAGTCATTAAAAATTCAAAAACTATTTTATGGAACGGTCCTTTAGGTGTTTTTGAAATGGAAAACTTCGCAAAAGGAACAATCGCTTTGGGTGATGCAATCTCCGAAGCTACAAAAAACGGTGCTTTTTCATTAGTGGGTGGCGGAGACTCGGTTGCCTTTGTGAAACAATACAATTACGATGAAAAAGTAAGTTATGTTTCTACCGGCGGCGGTGCTATGCTGGAAAGCTTGGAAGGCAAAGAATTGCCGGGTGTGGCTGCGGTGATGAAATGATTTATAATATGAACTTTGACAAAGCTTTATTAGAAATGACGAGAGCTTTGTCAAAGTTTTTCTTTTGATACCAACTCCAAAACGACCTCATAAGCCGTTTTATTTTCTGCACGTGAAATAAGCCAAGCCCAGAAACTCAGAATAAAAGGATCTTTATTTTCATCCCACTCCATTCGCTTTAGTACTTCATTTTTGAAATCAGGAGATTTGATAATTTCCGGTTTTTTCACCAATTGTTCTACCCATAAAACATAATCCATCACGCGTTGTTCTTTTACTTCGTACAAGTATTTTTTATAACGCCTTTTGAAACTTTGAATCCGGGAAAATACTAATTCCGTGTTTTCAAATTGTACATGAATGAGGATTTCCAAAAGATTTTTTCGGATCGTCCAAAGCATCCCCAATTTCTTTTCAAACCAAGCATCGGTATGGGTTAATTCCTTTAATTTTTTAAGTGTTTTACGATCATGATGTTGTGCAAGAAAACTGACCAGCGAAACCTTTAAATCGTAAATTTCGATTATATCTGCGTCCTTTCCGGCTTTTTTTAAAGTATTTTCAAGCGTTTCGATGGCTTTTTCCGATTCTCCGGCATAATGAAGATTTAGTGACGCAACCAATTGATGACGCAAGAAAAAAGTTTTAAAATAACGCCGATTCTTTTTTTCCATCAAATCCTGCATTTCGTTTAAATAAACTTTGGATTGTGTATAATCATTGGTTCGGAAATGAAAATTAGCCAGAAAATAAACGATTTGAATGTGGTAGTATAAATGATTTTCGGATGAATTCTTTTTTGATTCTAAAAATTCATAACCCGACTTGATAAAACTTTCCAGCAATGAAAAATTTTGATGAATATTTCCGAATTCGTTGACGATGAACAATATCTGATAAAGCGATTTATACGTAAGAATTTCATCAAAGGATAGTCCTAAATTTTCAAGCGTTTCTTGTACTAAATTTTTAAAATTCACCACTTTTTTATTCTGATGAATTTCCTGCAACTCCTTTCTCAATAAAGCATAGCCTAAATTCAAATGAGCCTCCTTCTGAATTTGAATTAAATTAGATGACAACTTTTCTCTCCGTTCATCTAATTTGAAATGAGATTGCAAATGAAGATA
>CALLXZ010000339.1 GCA_937875605.1 uncultured Moheibacter sp. | reverse complement strand
ATTTCTATTCCGGAATCATTTACAAAGCACTGGGTATCCCAACTGAAATGTTTACCGTGATGTTTGCAGTAGGAAGACTTCCAGGTTGGATTGCACAATGGATCGAAATGCGTAAAAACAATGAACCAATCGGTCGTCCAAGACAAATCTATACAGGTGCTCCGAAACGTGATTATACCGAAATCAAAAACAGATAAATCAATTTATTTATAAAATACTAAGAGGTTTGTCTTTCGGGATGAACCTCTTTTTATTTAGTCATTTTAAATTAGAGTCCGAATTTTCCTTAAATTTGTTATTCGTGCATAACAAAATACTATGACCTTACAAGAACTAAAATCCCAACTGACAATTCCCGTGATTGCTTCGCCAATGTTCATTGTTTCCGGAACTAAACTCGTCATCGAATGTTGTAAAAATGGAATTCTGGGAACTTTTCCTGCTTTAAATGGTAGAACGAGTGAGGATTTCGAAAATATGCTCATCGAGATAACGACTGAGTTGAAAAAATTTGAAGAAGAAACCGGAAAAAAACCTGCTCCATTTGGAGTAAACATCATTGTAAACCATACCAACCCAAGAGTTTTACCGGATTTGGAAATTTGTGCGAAATACCAAGTTCCGCTTATCATTACTTCACTTGGAGCTGTAAAAGAAATCGTGGATGCTGTTCATAGCTGGGGCGGATTGATTTTTCATGATGTTATCAAAAAACGTCATGCTGAAAAAGCAGCAGAAGCTGGTGTGGATGGGATTATCTGTGTTTCTGCAGGAGCCGGAGGCCATGCCGGAACAGCTCATCCGTTTGCTCTTGCTGCCGAAATCAAAAGTTTTTATGACGGTGCTATTATTCTTGCCGGAAGCATCAATTCCGGAGAAGAAATCCTCGCTGCACAAACTATAGGCGCTGATTTTGCTTATATGGGAACTCGTTTTATTGCTACAAAAGAATGTTTGGCTTCGGATGAATATAAAAATATGATTGTGAATTCAGGAATTGGCGATGTTGTTTATACAGACGGTGTTTCTGGTGTAAATGCAAATTTTTTACTGAAAAGTATTGAAAAAGCCGGGATTGATTTGACCGAAAAGAAAAAAGAAGATTTTTCGAAATTGACAGGTGAACATGCAAAAGCCTGGAAAGATATTTGGTCTGCAGGTCATGGCGTTGCAGAAATTACAGATGTCCCATCGGTTCAGGAATTAGTAGAAAGATTAAAATCGGAATATAAATCGGCTTTGGATAAAAATATAGAAATTAAAAGTAATTTGAAGTTTTAAATTAAAACTCAAGAAGTTAGATTATTATAAAAATTTAAAATGAAAACCACGCAACAACTGATAGATTTAATTCATCTGAAAATGCTTTCCGAAACAACTTTTGAAGGATTCAGTGAAACCGTCGGAAGTAAAAATGTTTTTGGCGGACAGGTTTTGGCGCAAGCACTGAATGCGGCTTATCGAACGGTGCCGGAAGAACGTTTTTGTCATTCGCTTCATGGTTATTTTATTTTGCCGGGTGATTTGGAAAAACCGATTGTTTATAAAGTTCAGAAAGTGCGCGATGGAGGAAGTTTTACAACGCGATATGTAACTGCTGAACAAGATGGAAAATCAATTTTTGTTTTGGCAAGTTCGTTTCAAATTAAAGAAGACGGATATGAATTTCAAGGAGAAATGCCGGAAGTTCCACAACCCGAAACTTTGTTCAGTTGGGAAGATATTTACGACCAAACCAAAGATTTCCTGCCGGAAAGTTTTGGTAGGTTTCTGAGTTTGGAAAGACCGATTACGTTTAAACCAACAATCATCAATAATCCACTTGATAAGAAAGACTTACCGCCTATTCAAAACGTTTGGTTTAAATTTAATGAGATTAAAAAAGATGAATCCATCCGACATTTTCAGGAAATGTTGGCTTATTCTTCCGATTACAACATTCTCGTAACGGCATTGCAACCGCATGCCTCACAATCCCATTTTGGAAATATGCTGATGGCAAGTCTGGATCATGCCATGTGGTTTCATCGTGATCCCGCTGATTTATCGGATTGGTTTTTGTACAGCATAGATGTTTCAAGTACGTCCAATGCACGCGGACTGACTTCCGGTAAGATTTTCAGTCGGGATGGAAATTTAATTGCATCGGTAGCGCAAGAAGGTTTGATGCGGAAATTGTTAAAATAAAATTTCCAAGCGCTCTCCACCAAAGTATTTTAGTATTTTTGACTTCTCTATGCTCTACGAAATTCTCAATACTTTAACTTTGGTGGGTGCTATACAAGGTGTCGTATTTTCTGCTATTGCACTGATTTCTAAAAAATTCAGAAGCAAAAGCACCTTTTTCCTGGCATTATTGATTCTATGTTTTTCACTCAATAATATTCAGTATAATCTTTGGGAAACGGGCTTAGTTGACATTTATTTCTTTTTCGGAGTTCTATATTTTCCGTACGCATCATTGAGCATGGTGATGTATTATTTCTATGTCAAACTGTTTTTGTATCCCAAAAACCCCATCCGGAAATCACAACTTTTACTGTTTCTTCCCTGCGCCGTTTTCTTTTTACTCACACTTTATTATAAAATCGGAAATGCTTTAGGATCGCTTTCTAACAGTACAATCTTGTTTTTTGATCAATTGATTTATGTTCATGAAGTGTTTAGTGTGGTATATTCGTTGATTCTTTTAGGATTTATATACAAATTGATTATAGAATTTGAAAAGAAACAAGAATCCGGCAAAACACAAATCCCCAGAATGGGGCTCAATTGGCTAAAAATCGTTTCCTTAATCTCCTTTGTTCTCTGTATCATTTGGATTATTTCGATTTACGATGAACTAAAAAACGGAAGCGAAAACGTCACTTTTTATTATCTGCTTTGGGTTGGGATGTCTTTTACGATTTATATATTTGGGCACATAGGTTTGTATCGGTTTGGCGTTTTAGAGGAACAGAAAAACATCCGAAAGTTTTTCAATTTCCCAAAACCCATTATAGCCATTGAAACGGTTTACAATAAAAATGAACACATCGAAGCTTTTGAAAAGTTTATCAAATCAGAGAAAAATTATTTGGATGTGAACTTATCTTTGGAATCGGTGGCGGACAAATTAGAAATCAATAAAAGTTATTTGTCAAGAATCATCAATGCTGAATTGGGAAAAAGTTTTACCGATTATGTAAACGAGCTTAGGATAGAAGAAGCAAAAATCTATCTTACCCATCCTGATTTTAAAAATTACACGCTGGTTTCGATTGGTCTGGAAGCTGGTTTCAATTCCAAATCTGCTTTCAATAATTCATTTAAAAAATTTACAGAAATGACCCCTTCTCAATACAGAAACAATATAATTTAAAGAGCTATGGTCATTTCCATTTTACAAATCGTTATGCTTCTCGGTGCTGTACAAGGAATTATTTTCTCTGCATTTGCTTTGTTTTCAAAAAAATACAAATCACTTAGCAACTTCTTTTTGGGAATGTTAATTCTGACCTTTTCTTACAACATCATTCAGAATTATTTAGCGGCATCCAATCTTTTTTCACTGGATTTTTATTTTGAAGTATTGTATGTGCCTATGTCATCTTTATTTTTAGTTTTGTTTTATTTATATGTAAAAACATTTCTTGATTCCAATAAAGTACTATCCAAAAAAGACTATTTATTATTTATTCCGTTTTTGATTTCGCTTACAGAATCCATTATAGAAAAGATTGGATATTTTTATGGATGGTTTGACGATTCCGATGTTCCTTTTTTCAATTATTTTCGAATTTCACACGAAATTTTTAGTGTAATTTATTCGTTTGTTCTGATTTTAGGAAGTTATCGTTTAATCCAAAAACGAAAAAAAACACAATCAAATACAATCAAAATTCCAAAGTTAAGTTTGAGATGGTTAGAATCCATTACATTGATTTTGTTGATTTTATGCATTTATTGGATTCTTCCGCTTTATTATGAATCTCAATTGAAAATTGATGTTGCTCTTCCTTATTTTTATATTTTATGGATAGGTCTTGCACTGACTATTTATATTTTAGGTCACATTGGTCTTTATCACTTTGGAATTTATGAAGAACAAAAAAGTATTCGAAAATTCTCTAAAAATATTACCGTTCAAGTTTTCAAGAAAGAACCTAACGAACCAAACGAACATATTTTTGCCTTTGAAAAATTTATCAAATCAGATAAAAATTACCGGGATACTAACTTATCTCTGGAATCAGTAGCCGAAAAATTAGAAATCAACAAAAGTTATTTATCAAGAATCATCAATGCTGAATTGGGAAAAAGTTTTACGGATTATGTAAATGAACTGCGGATAGAAGAAGCAAAAATCTATCTGACACATCCTGATTTTATAAATTACACACTGGTTTCCATCGGTCTGGAAGCGGGTTTTAATTCCAAATCTACTTTCAATACTTCTTTTAAAAAATATACAGGTATGACACCTTCTGAATATAAAAAACAAATTGAATAGAAAAGCCGACCCAAGAGCCGGCATTTTCATAAATTAGGGTAATGATAAAGTTAGGTATTATTCTTTGATGAACTTTTTATGCTCAACTGTTTTTCCTGATTTAATTCTTGCCATGTAAACTCCTTTTGATAAAGCACTTAAATTAAGTTGCACATTTTTAGAGTTAAAGTTTTCTTTACTGTAAATTCTGCCGTCAAATCCGATTATATCTACCGATTCTATATTTTTATCAGATCCTATGTGAAGTATATTTTTTACCGGATTTGGATACATTTCCAATTTAGACAATTCACTATCTACCGTTCCTAATTCCGTATTTACACCAAATAAAGTTTCATACGTATTTCCACCAAATGTTGCACTGATCGTATAAATCCCATCTTCCCAAGTGTTCTGCACCTGAAATTCCCAAAATGCATAAGCCGTGGCAAAGAAATCACCCCAATCATTTACCCAATCCCAGTTGTTCATTATTTCGCCGTTTGGCTTTTTAATTTCTATGTGCGTTAAATCACCGTGGTTAATATCACGGAAATAAATTTTGAGGTAGAGAAAGTCCCCTGCTGTGAAATTTGTTTTTTCGTATGTATTTTCGATTACTGGACAAGCAGTATCCTGAGTAGAAACAGAATGCGTTGAAATCTGATTGATTCTTGGAACGGCATACGGTTCCTGAACCTGCCACCAGCTCGTGTCATTCATAGAATTACAAGGTCCTTGATACGGATCAATCACATTGTTTTCAAAATCCCGAACTTCAAAATGCAAATGAGGCCAATTACTACTTCCCGAACTTCCGGCAACTCCTAAAAATTCACCTGCTGAAACCGAATCACCGATTCCTTTTTCATTAAGCGTATTTTTTTTGAAGTGCATATAAATAGTTTGCGAACCATCTGCGTGTTCCAAAACAAATCCGTTCCAGTTTGGATTTCCATTGTTAGCACAACTTAAATCGTTGAATCCGTCTTTTTTATTGATAATGATTCCGTTTGCCGCTGCCACCACTTCCATCGTATTCTCACTCATTCTTTTCCATGGATAAGGCCAAAGAATGTAATCTGTTCCTTGGTGATTTCCACTCGCCCAATCGTAAGTTCTGTCTCCACAATTGTAATCCAGAAGCTGATTGTTGGGGGTCAAATTATGGTCAACCTGATTGTTTAATGTATGATATCCGTATTCCGGAAAACCAGCACGCGCACGGAAGGGTTCTACAAATTGCACATGGGTTCCCAAATTGAAAGCATTTGGATTTTGTTGTAAAATCCAGGCTTTGTTTTCGGCAATTTCTAAATCCAATTCAAATTTTGCCTGTTCAGATAAACATTCTCCTTTTTCAAATTCGACTGCTACGAATTTGGAAGAATTAATTTTCACATCAGAAGAACTGATTATTTCCTGATTGTTGATTTCATATTCATGTTCATGAAATTGTGCATTCAAACAAAAAGGAGTCATTAGTAAAGTAAGTAATAGTCTTTTCATATCTTAAAGAATTTTACTCAAAAGTAATTCTGAGGTAATTTATGGAGGTATCAAATCTTGACATTGTCAAAAATCAATACTAATAAGTTGATAATTGATAGAAAAGAAGAAGAAAAAACAAAATTTCCGACACAATTCTTGTAAAGAATATGTACCGGAAATTTGTTAAAAATTGAATCTATTAATTAATCCGTATTTGTTCTTTATTCAATTTTCATTGATTTTTTTAAATAATAGGCTTCGATGATTTCTTCCATTGGATAATCAAACCAATCCGTTTGTTTTTTAATTTTCATGTTTTTGTCTAAATCCAAACAAATGACAAATCGCGTTCCCACTACTTCTTTTCCATTGTACGAATAAGGCATCGTAGTTCCGGTAGCGACAATAGTAGAATCATTACTTACGATTTTTTCGATCGAAATGGTTTTATCTGAATTATACAAAAACGCCGGATCTTTCCAGCCGTAAAATTGCTCATATAAAAATTTCGGATCATGTGTATCAGACTCAAATCCGATGTTTTCATATTGAAAATCATTCGCATAAAAAGAAATCATTTTATCAATTTCTTTACGTTTGGAATAGGTTTCAAAAAACCGTTCCCCGATTTGCTGTGTTTTATTTTCCTTCTCACAAGAAACTAAAAATAGAACCGCAATCAATAAAAGAATTTGTTTCATTTAGTCTGGAATTCGTTTTAAAAATTCTTCATTATCAGGATATGTCAAACTGTCTGTTAACGCTACCCAAGTATCATTGTCAGACCAACCGTAATTTTTTACAACTACGTTTCCACTTTTTGGCTCTAATTCTATGATGGTACCATCATCTACTTTTGACCAGCTGCCATGTGCACGCTTTCCGTTTTCGGTAACTTCAAAGCTTTCGCCATTTATTTTAAGTTCTACTTCTTTTCCTTTGATTTTTCCTTTAAATGTGCCTTCGTATTCGATATTTTCGGAATTTATCTGAGAAGATTCTTCCATACTTTCAATCTGGCTTTCACTCAATTCTCCTTCCGTATTTCCGTCTTTATTCCCGCAAGAAAAAAGCAAAAAGCCGGAAATGGCAACTATATATATTTTATTCATGATCACACGATTTATTTTCCAACGGTTTTTTACGTTGTTTTAGTATATTATTTTTTAACAAAATTTTCTACGTCCGATTTAGATACAGGATTTCCTCCTAAAATGAGCATTCGCTCAACTACATTTCGCAGTTCACGTATATTTCCCGTCCAATCGTATTTCTCCAAAACTTTTAACGCATCATCGGAAAATTCTTTTTTAGACATTCCGGATGATTCGGAAATTTGCATTGCAAAATGGTTCACCAATTTCCCAATGTCCTCGCGACGGTCATTCAATCCCGGAACTTCAATCACAATCACCGCAAGACGATGATATAAATCTTCTCTAAATCTTCCCTCTGCTATTTCTTTACGCAAATCTTTGTTGGTCGCAGCAATCACTCGGACGTCAACTTTTATTTCCTTGTCTGCTCCTACTCTGGAAATTTTTCCTTCTTGTAAAGCGCGAAGTACTTTTGCCTGAGCAGGCAGACTCATATCGCCGATTTCATCCAGAAAAATAGTTCCATTATTCGCCAGCTCAAATTTCCCTTCTTTATCCTTGTGTGCTCCCGTAAACGAACCTTTTACATGACCAAATAACTCACTTTCAATTAATTCTGATGGAATTGCTGCACAATTCACCTCAATTAGCGGCATTTTATTTCGTGAACTTTTTTCGTGAATGTGATGCGCTACCAGTTCTTTTCCAGAACCATTTGGTCCGATGATCAAAACCCGTGCTTCTGTATCAGCAACTTTATCGATGATATCACGGATCGTATTCAAAACTTCGGATTCGCCCACCATCTCATATTGTTTAGCAACTTTGCGTTTCAGGGCTTTATTTTCCGTAGTTAATTCCTTGTTTTTGGTTAAAAGAACTTTTTTATCCAAAGCATTTCGCACCGTACTTAAAAAACGATTCAAGTCAGGTGGTTTGGAGATATAGTCAAACGCTCCTTTTTTTATACAATCTACAGCCGTGTCGATGTCTCCATGACCTGAAATCATGAGAAAAGATAAATCGGGATTAAATTCAAGCGCTTCTACTAAGACCTGAACACCATCTTTTTTAGGCATTTTTATATCACTAATAATCAAATCGAAATCGGTTTCTCGGATTTTATTCAAACCATCCATGCCATCTTCTGCAACCTCTACATCATAGCTTTTATCTTCGTCCAGCAATATATTTTTGATAACGTTGCGAATCGCCGCTTCATCTTCTATAATCAGTATTTTAGGCATTCTTTTAATTTTTAGAATCCCAAAGATAACAGCAATAAATTAATTGATGAAAAATACGAATACTATTTCTTGAAAATAAAATAAACCGCCAAAATTAGAAAGACAAATCCGATTAAATGATTACTTCGAAAAGATTCATTTTTAAAAACAAGAAGAGTAAAAAAAGAAAAAACGATGAGTGTGATAACCTCCTGAATTACTTTTAACTGCCAAATCGTAAACGGGCCTCCGTTTCCAATGAATCCAATTTTATTGGCAGGAACCATAGCCATGTATTCAAAAAGTGCGATCATCCAACTAAACAAGATGATTTTAAAAAGTCCCATATTGGCAAACCAGTTATACTCTTTGAATTTCAGATGACCGTACCAGGCAAATGTCATGAAGACATTGGATACGATAAGTAAGCCGATAGTGTAAAACGCTTTCATTTAAAACGAATTAGATTCGACAAATATATTTCAGATTTTAATTGATTCTTAAAAAAGTCTTAAGGAAAAAAAGCCACAGTAACTGTGGCTTTTCCGTGATCGCGAAGGGATTCGAACCCCTGACCGTCTGCTTAGAAGGCAGATGCTCTATCCAGCTGAGCTACGCGACCTTATTTTTTGTTCGATCAAACTGTATTAAAATTAAAATCTCAAAATTTGTTTCACTAAAAAGTTACTTGAAATTTTGAGATTTAAAAAGTCGGGGTGGCAGGATTCGAACCTGCGACCTCCTGGTCCCAAACCAGGCGCGATGACCGGACT
>CALLXZ010000338.1 GCA_937875605.1 uncultured Moheibacter sp. | reverse complement strand
AAAATGGAGTCTGGGAACTGAGATGATGCTTCCGGTTGTTTCCGATCTGGGAAGTGGCGACATAGAAGCCAAATCGAGATTTTCGGTTTTTGTGAATTTTGGATTGTAGATTTTAATACTGAAGACAAGCCCTTGCGATATTATTTGATGAATTGTAAGCTTTTTTGAAAGCATCTGTTACATTTACTTAAATAACGCTACTAATTTTAAAACGAATTTAAGAACTTCGTCCCGGATATTGGGATTCTAAAACGAAATAATTAACTATGGAAAAAGTATTGGAAATAAATCATTTAACCAAAAAATTCGGCAAGATGACAGCGGTCGATGATCTGAGCTTTTCGGTGGAAAAGGGTAATGTTTACGGACTTTTAGGTCCCAATGGAAGCGGGAAATCAACAACTTTGGGTATGATTTTAAATGTCGTCAATCCTTCGGAAGGAAGTTGGAGATGGTTTGGACAGGAACATTCGGTGGATTCACTGAAAAAAGTAGGCGCCATCATCGAACGCCCTAATTTTTATCCTTATCTCTCAGCTGAAAAAAATCTGCAAATCGTTGCTCAGATAAAAGGTGCAGAGCATTCCAAAATTGAAGAAAAATTAAAAATCGTTGGACTTTATGAACGTCGAAACGATAAATTTTCTTCTTTTTCTTTAGGGATGAAACAACGTTTAGCGATTGCCGCTGCGATGTTGAATGATCCGCATGTGTTGATTTTAGATGAACCTACCAACGGACTTGATCCGCAGGGGATCATCCAAATTCGTGAAATTATCCAGCAAATTGCAGCAAAGGGGACGACGATTATTCTGGCAAGTCACCTTTTGGATGAGGTGGAAAAAGTTTGTTCGCATGTAGTTATTTTAGAAAAAGGAAAAACGCTCTATTACGGTCGGGTAGATGAAATGACTGCGAGTTTTGGTTATTTTGAACTTTCGTCTGCTCATAACTCTAATTTATTGGATGTGCTCAATTCGATTCCGGCTTTTGATAAAGTTTCCGAAAACGGAACAAATTTAAAGGCGATTTTGAAAGAGGATCTGAGCGCCGAAGATCTGAACCGAATGTTGTTTGAAAAAGGAATCGTTTTAAGCCATTTGGTCAAACGAAAAGAAAGTTTGGAAAATCAATTCTTACAATTAACCAAAAACAATTACTGATATGCTGCGATTACTTAAAATAGAATGGAATAAAATTTATTATTATAAAACCACCCGGATTTTTACCATCATTTACTTTTTGATGTTGGTGGCAATCGGCGGAATTCTGGCGGTTATCAAACCGGAAATTGGTGGGATGAAATTGGATATTGCGAAATTAGGAACGTTCAATTTTCCGGAAGTTTGGCAAAATATTACGTTTTTGGTAGCCATCGCTAAAATTTTCATTGCAGTGATTATCATTACTAATATTACCAACGAATATTCCAACCGAACGCTGAAACAAAACCTGATAGACGGGCTTAGTAAAAAGGAGTTTTTAACCTCTAAAGTTTTGACAAATCTGATTTTTGCTGGCTTGTCAACGCTTTTTGTGTTCGCAATTTGTTTGTTTTTAGGTTTGATGTTTTCCAGTTCGGAAGAAAATATTTTCAAAGGAATGGAGTATGTAGGAGCTTACTTTTTGAAATTGAATTTATTCTTTTCCATCTGTTTGTTTATGTCAATTTTACTTCGGAAAAGTGCTTTTGCTTTTTTAGGGTTAATAGTACTTTGGATGGGCGAAGGAATGATTACAACCGCGGAATTTTTAATTAAAGCATGGATGGCAAAAGGATTTGAAAATGTAGATCCGTATAGTTTTTTTATAACGAATTATTTACCGTTAAATACCTCTTCCAAATTAATTGACTTTCCAAAAATGAGCATGGAAGGATTTGTTTTTGGAGGATCGGTTTTCAAATATTCACCAGTTGACTGGACATTTGTAGTGGCAGCCTTGATTTACACATTTGTGTTTTTATTCTTTTCTTACCGACTACTGAAGAAAAGAGATTTATAAACCCTAACAAGGTTTTACACTAAAAAAGCGACTGAGGATTTCCCGTCGCTTTTTTTATATATCTTTTATCCCAAACAAAAACATTCCACTTTGTACATTGTGCGATATATTTTATCTTCGCAGACTATGCAGATGCAAAACTTTGAAGAATTAAAAAAACTTTTAAGCCAATCCAAAAGGATTGTGCTTTTACCACACCGGAATCCTGACGGAGACGCAATAGGTTCCACATTGGCGATGTCCCATTATCTGACCAAAAAGGGACACGAATGCGAAATCATCGCACCCAATGATTTTCCGAAATTCCTGAAATGGATGGACGGTGCAAAAAGAATCAGTATTGCCGAATACAATCCCGGAAAATCCAGAATTCTGATTGAAAAAGCCGAATTGATTTTTATTTTGGATTTCAATTCCATTTCGAGAATTGATGAAGTGGGCGATTGGCTACAACGCTCGACTGTTCCAAAAATAATGATAGACCATCATCAGGAGCCGGAGCAATTTGATTTTATGTATTCAGATGTCAGCATTCCAGCCACTTGCCAGATGGTGTACAATTTTATAGAAGCGATGGGCGATATGGAATTATTGGATAAAACCATTTCCGAATGTATTTACACCGGAATCATGACCGATACCGGGAATTTTCGTTTTCGTAATACATCTGCTTCTACGCACCGAGTGGTAGCCGAATTACTGGAAAGAGGAATTGAAATTGATAAAATTTACAATCAGGTATTTGACACCCAATCTCCGAACCGATTGAAAATGCTTGGATTGGCGTTGGATTCGCTTGAAGCTTTTCCGCAACACCGTTCCGCTTGTATGTTTCTCACCCGAGAACAACAATTCGAATACGGTTCGCAAAAAGGGGATACTGAAGGATTTGTCAATTACGGATTGGGCATCAGTGACTTCGTATTTTCGGTTATTTTTATTGAAGACCAGCAAAATGATTTTATTAAAATTTCCTTTCGATCTAAAGGAAGTTTTGATGTAAACGCATTTGCAAGAAAACATTTCAACGGAGGCGGACATATAAATGCTGCCGGAGGTCGTTCGGAGTTGAATATGGAAGAAACTCTTCAAAAATTCAGAGAATTATTGGATATTTACAAAGAAGAATTACAAGCAGTTCAAATTTGAAAAAGATAGCCTTTATACTTTTGATTCTAACCATTGCATCCTGCAAAAATAAAGTAGTGCAGTATCCGGTTAGTTATGAAGATGACCGTTCGAAATTTATGGAATTTTCACAAGACCGGAACAAGCAGATTTTAAATGAAGATAACGAACTAATTGAGAATTACATCGATAGTTTGGATTTGAATTTTAAGAAAACGTCCTATGGATTTTGGATTTCCAATTCAGGAGAAACGACACCAACCATGGCGAAATCGGGCGATGTAATTAGATACGAATACGAAGTGTCAACTTTTAACAACGAAGTTGTTTATTCGGAAGAAGAAAACGGACCTCAAACCATTTTGATGGGAAGGACGGATATTCCGAGAGGAATACAAATGGCGTTACAAATGATTGAGAAAGGAGATTCGGCAATTGTTTTATTGCCTTCTTTTCTGGCGTATGGCGGATATGGCGACCGTAATAAAATCATGGGAAATAAACCTTTGATTTTTAAAATTCAAATGCTTGAAATTCAAAAGAAAAACTAATAATTTTGGCCAGATTAAAATAAACAATATGAAATGAGTTTTTATAATTGAAAACAATTAGAATAGTAAAAAGCAAATTCCATCTGACCTTTAAAAAATAATAAATAGTAACAAATGAAAAAATTAATATCAATCCTGACAGTAGCCGTTTTTGTAGCAAGTTGTTCTACTGTCAAAATACCACAATCAATGAGTAAAGAAGAATACAGTATTTTAAAAGATGGTTTATATGCGCAAATGGAAACCAGCAAGGGAAATTTAACCATCGAACTTTTTGAAAAAGAAGCACCGCTTACGGTGGCAAACTTCGTTGGATTGGCAGAAGGAACCAAAGAAAATAAAGCGAAACCATTAGGAACCCCATTTTACGATGGAATCGTTTTTCACCGTGTGATCAAAGATTTCATGATTCAGGGTGGAGACCCAGATGGAAAAGGAACAGGCGGACCGGGTTATGATTTTGAAGACGAATTCTTTTCAGACAAAAAACACGATAAAAAAGGAATTCTTTCCATGGCGAACTCAGGACCGGCGACTAACGGTAGCCAGTTTTTCATCACGGAAGTTCCAACTCCTTGGTTAGATGGAAAACATACAATTTTTGGTCAGGTAATTGACGGGTTGGATGTGATTGATACCATTGCTAATGTACAAAAAGGACCACAAGATCGTCCGAAAGAGGATATTTTGATCAACCATGTTTACATTATTAAAAAAGGAGATCAATACAAAAATTACGATGGTGGAAAAGCATTTGCAAAAGCAGAAGCAGACCACAAAGCTAAATTAGAAGAAATTAAGAAAAAGGAACAAGCCGAAAAAGATAAGGAAACACAACGCCAGAAAGATTTGACTGCAAAAGCGCAGAAAACAGAATCCGGATTGATGTATGTAGTTGAGGAGCAAGGAACGGGAAATGTTCCGGCAAATGGAGAGGAAGTGGATGTTCATTATACGTTGCGTTTAAGCGATGGAGAAAAACTGGATTCTTCCCACGACAGAAACCAACCGCTTTCCGCTGTAGTTGGACAAACTCAATTGATCAAAGGATGGATGGAAGCTTTGACCTTGTTCAAAAAAGGATCGAAAGTATTTTTGATCATCCCTCCGGATTTAGGGTATGGAGCACAAGGAGCGGGAGGCGTGATTCCACCGAATGCCACTCTGTATTTCGATATGGAGATTTTGGATTAATATAATCTGAATTGATAATTTCAAATCCCGAAGGTTTTAGAATCTTCGGGATTTTTTTATTAATTTTTAGGTAATTCTTTGTAAACCTTAACAAACTCGCCATTTTCAAAAAAGAAAAGATTTCCCGGATAGTCTTTGTGCTTCGTTTCTTTTGGTAAATCCATCAAGTTCATTTTCGAAAAAAGTTGAATATTTATTGCGATTTGAAACCCCATAATATTCATTGTCAATTGAGAAATAAGGAATTTCAGCGCGTTGGTCAAGTGTTTCGTTGAGCTTTGAATAGCCGTTCATGACTAAAAATAGTTTATAGGCGTTTGTTTCTGCGTAACTTTTATAAACATTTATGGGAAGACAATATTTTGTTGTACAACCATTTGTGAAAACATATACAATTGCTTTCGGATAATTCTTTATTTCGGATTTTAATTGATTAGAATTAACGATATAAATTTTTTCATTTTCCAAATTCTCAAAACTTTTTAACTGTGAAATCATAGACTTTTGGTCTTCGGATAGCTTTCCGTAATCATTTGTTAATCCATTGATTGTACAATTAATTAAACAGAGGCAAACCAAAACAAGAGGAAAAGAATTGAGTTTTTCCATAGGAAATGTATAAATTGCGTTTTCACAAATATATCAAATGAAATTATTTGAAATCACGAATGAACTCGAAAAGCTGGCGCCGCTCACGTATGCGGAAGATTTTGACAATGTAGGTCTTTTGGTTGGTGAAGCGCATGCTGAAGTTTCCAGAATATTGGTAACGCTTGATACAACGGAAGAAGTCGTGAAAGAAGCCGTCGAAAAAGGAGCCAGTCTGATTCTGAGTTTTCATCCGATTATTTTTTCCGGCATGAAAAAAATTACCGGAAAGAATTATGTGGAACGAGTAGTCCAACTGGCAATAAAAAATGATATTAATATTTACGCAACCCACACCGCTTTGGATAATTCTCATTTTGGGGTAAATCATCAGATATCCAAACAATTAAATTTGAAAAATACGCAAATTCTAATTCCTCAGAAAGACACATTACGTCATTTGGTTACTTATGTTCCAACGGCAAATGCTGCTACTTTGCGTCAAGCGCTTTACGATGCAGGGGCAGGAAATATCGGTGATTATGACAGTTGTAGTTTCAATCTGGAAGGAACGGGAACTTTTCGGGCAAAAGAAGGTGCAAATCCTTTTGTAGGCGAAATAGGGAAAGTTCAATACGAACCCGAAACCCGAATCAGCGTGATTTTCAACAAACATTTACAAAATTCGATTTTGAAAGCATTGAAAGAAAATCATCCGTACGAAGAAGTGGCGTATGAAATTTTTTCGTTGGAGAATGCAAATCAAACCATCGGAATGGGAATGGTGGGAGAATTAGAATCTGAAATGGAAGAATCGGATTTTCTTTCTTATTTAAAAGATAAAATGCAGACGAAACACATTCGTCATTCTAAATTAATGGAAAAAAAAATAAAAAAAGTTGCCGTACTGGGTGGTTCCGGAAGTTTTGCGATTCCTCATGCAAAACAAAAGGGCGCAGATGTTTTTGTCACTGCTGATTTGAAATACCACGATTTTTTTCAGGCTGAAAATGAGATTTTATTGACCGATATAGGTCATTATGAATCCGAACAATTCACTAAAAATTTATTAACTGCTTATCTATCAGAAAAATTTCCTAATTTTGCAGTCCTAAATTCAGAGATTAATACGAATCCTGTTTATTACACATAAAATATGGCAAAAAAAGATCAGCAAAAAGAAATGAGCGTGGAAGAGAAATTGCGCGCGTTGTATGATTTACAATTAATTGATTCCCGTTTGGATGAAATCCGTAACACACGGGGAGAATTACCGTTGGAGGTAGAAGATTTGAGTGACGACGTGGCTCAGATGGAAACCCGGATCCAGAAAATTGATGAAGAAATCAAAGAATTGGATGCCGAAATCAAACTGAAAAAAGAAGCCATCAAAAATTCGGAAGCTTTAATGAAAAAATACACGAAACAACAGGACAATGTCCGTAATAATCGTGAGTTTGATTCATTGGCAAAAGAAGTAGAATATCAGGAATTGGAAATTCAATTGTCTGAAAAAAGAATTAAAGAATTCAATTCGAAAATTGATCATAAAAAACAAATTCAGGATGAAATCAACGGAAAGTTGGATTCTATGAAAACGCATTTAGGTCATAAAAAATCAGAATTGGATGCGATCATCAAAGAAACGGAAAAAGAAGAGGATTTCCTGATTAAAAAATCAGAAGAATTTTCTAGTGTATTGGATGAGCGTTTGTTTAAGGCATATACAAGGATTCGCAGCAACATGAAAAACGGGTTGGCTGTGGTTCCGGTTCACAGAGATGCTTCTGTCGGTTCCTTTTTTACTATTCCGCCACAAAGACAGATGGACATCGCACAACGCAAAAAAATTATTTCAGATGAGCACAGCGGACGCATTTTGGTGGACGGAGAATTAGCTCAGGAAGAAAAAGAGAAAATTGAAGCTTTGTTAAAAGGATAAATTTAGCAAGTTCTGAAAATAAAAAATCCGGTTACTTTGAAATTTCAGTGACCGGATTTTTCGTTTCCTTATATTATTGTGTGAATTGTATAAATGCCTTTTTTGACCAATTTATTTAAAAATAATGTAAAGCATTCTGCTTAAAGCATCACATTTACAGCAAATAAACACTTTTAGGGTATTCCTTAAATATCGTCAAAATCTACTTCTGTAAAGGATTCGGTAGAAGGTTTTGGAACTTCGCCGTTTGAGTAAGGAACCTCCTCCGCAAAACCCTCATAATTTTTCTGATGTTTTTCTGAAATCACTTCTTCACCTCGTTCATCCACTACATAAGAAGTGATTTCGTCCAAAATTTCTTTAAAATTTCCAAAGTCTTCTTTGTAAAGATAAATTTTGTGTTTTTTGTAAAAAAAAGAACCGTCCTCATTCGTGTTCTTTTTGCTTTCCGTAATAGTAAGATAGTAATCTCCGGCACGTGTTTCCCTTACATCGAAAAAATATGTCCTCCTGCCTGCTCTCAAAACCTTGGAATAAATCCCATCTGGCTCAGACCTTTCAAAATTTTCATTTTCACCCATCATGTGTAAATTAAGAAGTGTTAATACTTTGCTAACAAAACTATAAAAAATTTGTTAAATAACAATCTTTGGGATAAAAATTAAACAGAATGAATTGTAAATGAAAGGTGGAATTTAAAAATCAAGGATTTTCTGTTTCCAATAATTGTTTTTTGACCAATGAAAAATAAGCGCCTTCTTTGGAAACTAAATCAACATGTGTCCCATATTCCACTACTTTTCCCTCATCCAACACTAGAATATGATCAGCATTTTTTGCTGAAGAAATTCGGTGTGTTACGATGATGGTGGTTTTTTGATTGATTTCACTATGCAGATTTCGTAGGATTTCTTCTTCCGTTTCCGTATCAACAGCCGATAAGCTATCATCAAAGACGAGAATTTCAGGTTCTTTGATTAAAGCACGTGCGATAGAAATCCGTTGTTTTTGACCTCCTGAAAGCGTAACGCCTCGTTCGCCCAGGATCGTTTCATATTGTTGGCTAAATCGTTCTATATTTTTATGAACGGCTGCTTTTTTTGCGAATTTCTTTACGTATTCCAAATCCTTTTCCTCTTTTGCTCCAAATAAAATGTTATGCTGAACTGTATCTGAAAATAAGAATGCCTCTTGTGGGACAAATCCGATGGCTTCCCGAAGGGAATGAAGGTTCAAATCTTCATACGGAACTCCATCAATGAGAATTTTACCGGAAGTAGGCTGTAAAAGTCGAGCTAAAAGCAAAACAATAGTAGATTTTCCGGAGCCGGTTTTCCCCATGATGGCAAGTGATTGACCCTTTTCTACCGTAAATGAAACATTGTTAAGTGCTTGAATTCCTGTGTTTTCATAGGTGTAACTAACATTTTGAAATTCAATTTTTCCTGAAACGGGTGTTTCATGTGGAACTGAATTTTCAATTTCTGGTTTTTGTTTCAAGAATTCATTGATTCTTGCCATAGAAGCTTCCGCACGCTGAATCAACATCGTCACCCAGCCTAAACTCGTAAAAGGCCAAATTAACATATTCAAGTACATAAAATATTGAGCAATCACCCCAATGTTCAGTTTTCCTTCTGCATATCGA
>CALLXZ010000337.1 GCA_937875605.1 uncultured Moheibacter sp. | reverse complement strand
GCAATTCCTCCCACAATTTCGGCGGCAATATCAGAATCCAATTTCCCACACGCCAGATAATCCAAAAAGAAAAGTGGTTTTGCCCCGTGACAAAGAATATCATTAGCACACATAGCAAAACAATCGATCCCGACCGTATCGTATTTTTTCACATCCAGAGCAATCCTAAGTTTTGTGCCCACCCCATCCGTTCCGGAAACCAAAACCGGATTTTTATAGCCGGATAATTGATAAAAAGCACCGAAACTTCCGATTCCGTTCAAAACATTTGAATTATGAGTTTCGGATACGGCTTTTTTAATTTTAGAAACTGTTTGATAACCTTCTTCTTTATCGACTCCGGCAGATTTGTATGTATTGCTCATTTGATTTTCTTGAAAAAATTCTGATGGACAAAAATAACCAAATATTTTCAGCCCATAATACTCAATTTATGTGAATTAAATGTCAATATTAAAAATTTGTGCTCTTTTGAAAAACAATTTTTTCTATTAAATTTGATTTTAATACTTAAAACAATTTATTATGAAAAAACTTTTATTATCGGCTGCAGTTGCAGTTTTTGGATTAATGAGCGCTAATGCTCAAATTGAAATCGGTGCTTTTGCAGGTTATCCTGTGACAAGTAACGATGGAATCGGTGTAAATGTTGGAGCTACCGGAGCTTATTATTTTGAAGTTATTCCGGACAAATTAAAAGTCGGTGGTGTAACCGGAGTTGATCATTTTTTCGGAAAAGAATATGACATCTATAACGGAATTACTGACGTGAGTATTGACGGTGATGGAGCTACATTTATTCCAATTGCTGCTTCAGCTAAATTTAATTTTACCGATAGATTCTTTGCAGGATTGGATTTGGGTTATGCGATAGCAATCAGTAATGATACAAACGGTGGATTGTATGTTCGTCCAAGAGTTGGGATGAGCTTGCCTATGGTGGATGTTTATTTATTCTACAAAGGAATTAACTCTGTTTATTCGAGTGGCTATTGGACAGATTGGGATGATGAAGATTGGGATGCTAGCAACTGGGACGACAATTTATATCTTGGAACTTTAGGGTTGGGAGCCGCTTTCAGATTCTAATAATTAATTATTAAAAAGTAAAACCGTCTAATTGGGCGGTTTTTTGTTTTATAAGTGCAATACAAATGGCATTGTATTTGTAAATTTTAGAGAAATTGTAAAAACAAATATTATGAAAAAGTTAGTTTTGATCCTAACCCTAACCTTTTTAACATTAACAAGTGCCACTGCACAAAATGGCTCTATGGAAGTAAGCCCTTATTTAGGCGCTCCGGTCGGAGATGCTGATCCTTTCGGTTTTAATGCTGGTGCAACATTTACTTATTATTTCGAGGTTATTCCCCGATTAAAAGTAGGTGGATTGGTGGGATTTGATCATTTTTTCGGTAGAGATTATCGTCAGCGGGGTATAGATTTCGACAAAGCTGATGCAACATTTATTCCAATTGCTGCTTCCGCTAAATTCAACATTACGGACCGATTATTTGCAGGATTGGATTTGGGATATGCGATTGGTGTAAGTGATGCTGCCGGAGATGGTGGTTTTCTAGCTCGTCCAAGATTTGGATTTAGTTTCCCTATAGTGGATATTTACGGTTATTACAAAGCCATCAATTACTCATGGGATCCAAACGATGGTCCTGATCATTGGGATGATAAATATAATTTAGGTTCAGTAGGTGTTGGAGCCGCTTTCAAATTCTAAAATAAGGAATTGATTATAAAAGAAAAAGTCCCGAATTGCGGGACTTTTTTATACTCTAAAATTAAAAATACATTATAAAATGTTATAAATAATTTCAATTGCTTTTTCTAAATCTTCTCTTGTTACGTTCAAATGCGGACGGAAACGTACGGATTGTGTTCCACAAGGCAATACAATCAATTTATTTTCAAAAGCTTTGTTGATAAAAGCCACTCTGTCTTCGTCTGTAGGAAGATCAAACGCAAGAAAAAGTCCCATTCCGCGTACGTTTGTAACTTTTGAATATTTTTCCTGGATTTTTTCCAATTCTTTTTTCAGAAATTCTCCCTGTACTCTTACATTTTCCAATAGATTTTCTTGTTCAATTACTTCTAAAATCAATTTGAAACGAAGCATATCGATGTAATTTCCACCAAATGTCGAATTGATACGACTTGACTCTTGGAATACATTATGAGGAACTTGATCCAATTTTTCTTTATTGGCAAGGATTCCACAAACTTGTGTTTTCTTTCCGAAAGAAATAATATCCGGTGTGATGTCATAATTCTGGTAACCCCACATTTTTCCGGTCAGCCCGATTCCGGTTTGAACTTCATCCAAAATCAAAAGAATTTCATTTTCATCACAAATTCTTCTCAATTCTTTGAAAAATTCATTTCGGAAATAATTATCTCCACCTTCTGCCTGAATGGTTTCGATGATGATACAAGCAATTTCATTTGGATTTTCTGTGATGGCAGACATAATTTGCTCTACCGCAATTTTTTCCTGCTCCATCGTTTTTTCATTGTTTTCCTCCGTTACAGGGAAATACATTTTCGGATTAACAATTCTCGGCCAATCAAATTTCGGAAAATACATGTATTTTCTTGGATCTTTCGTATTGGTAAGGGTTAAGGTATAACCGGAACGACCGTGAAAAGCTTGCTGGAAATGGATAACTCCACCTGCTTCCAAATCGATTCCCTTTGATTTATTCAATCTTGTTTTCCAATCGAAAGCCGCTTTTAGAGCGTTTTCAACTGCCAAAGCACCTCCTTCCACAAAAAAGGCGTACGATAATTCTTCCGGAATCGCTACCCGTCCAAATGTATCAACAAAGTCAGCATATTCTTCGGTATAAACATCTGAAACCGTCGGTTTGTTAATGGCCATGCGACCTAAAAACTCCAGATTCCTTACCAAATGCGGATGGTTGTAACCGATGGAAGCCGAGGCAAACATACTGAACATATCCAAGTATTCTTCTCCATTTTCATTTACGATATACGAACCATGGGATTTTTCGATATCCATAACAAGCGGATATCCATCAGCCAATATATGTTTTCCCAACCTATCGTGTACGCTCATTGTTTGTGTTTCCATATAAATTAAAATTTTTTATTTGAATTGCGGATTGCAAATTTAGTAAATTAAACACAAACCGACTGGTTTTCAACCTAAGACTTTCAACAAATTCATTTTATGATTTCCGATTCAAATAATCATTAACCAAAATCTGATTGGCAGCCATTTTTTTATACATTTTTCTCGCTTCTTCTGCAGGCGAGCCGAAATAGGATTTTCCTTCTTCCAAATCATGCCCTACTCCTGATTGCGCCATTACCACTACTCTATCAGCTATGGAAATTCCACTTTTTATACCTACTTGTCCCCAAAGTGTTACTTCATTTCCTATGACAACACATCCGGCAATTCCCACCTGAGAAGCGATTAAACATTTTTCACCAATGATTGTATCATGTCCAACCTGAATTAAATTGTCCATTTTCGTTCCGTTCCCGATTGTAGTCGAAGCCGTTACACCACGGTCAATCGTACAATTTGCTCCGATTTCCACATCATTTCCGATGACCACATTTCCTACCGATTTCAATTTATCAAAACCCGATTCTCTTTTTTTATAATAAAATCCATCTCCGCCTAAAACCGTTCCGGAATGAATGATCACATTGTCTCCAATCACCGAATCATTTCCGATAGAAACATTTGCATGAATCAAACAATTCTTCCCGATTTTCACATTTTGCCCCACAAAAGCACCTGGCTGGACGTATGTTCCCTCACCTATTTGAGCCGTTTCAGAGATGAAGTGACGGGAAATCTGAAAAGAATTAAAATATTGCCCGAGTTTCACAAAATCCCGAAAAGGATCGTCAGAAATTAATAAGGCTTTGCCTTCGGGACAGTCCACTTCTTTATTAATCAAAACTATCGTTGCTGCACTATTTAAAGCTTTGTCATAATATTTCGGATGATCTACAAATACGATATCGCCCGGCTCCACGACATGAATCTCATTGAGTCCCTCTACAGGAAAATCTTCATTTCCTACATATTTAGAATTGATGATTTCGGAAATTTCTTTTAGGGCATGAATTCGTGGAAATTTCATTTGTATAAAATTTGAATTTAAAGCAAATATATTTTTTTCTTTTCGGAATGTTTCTTTTAACTTCGAATAAAATTTAAGAACTTAAACTATAAAATTATTAAAAAATGAAATTACAAAAAGGAGTTTTAGCTGTAATCATTGGTTCATCATTGATTTTCACGGCTTGTAAATGTGAGAAAAAAGAAGGAATTGCGGTTTCACCGGTGAAAGATTCTACAACTGTTGATGCAAATGCGTCAGCTGCTACGACCACTAAGTTGGATGCAGACGGAAACTACATTTACGACATCGGAAGCAATATCGAAATTGCTTTGCCAGATGGTTCGAAAATGAATGTAGGACAATCATCTACTGAAAACAAATTCTTTACGATGTTAAACGATGCAAATTTTAAAGTGAGCGATGATAAAACCCAAGGTTGGGTAACGCTTGACCGTGTTTATTTCACAACCGGAAAGTCGGATTTGACGGCTAATTCCCAAGCACAAGTGGCAAACATCGTTACATTATTAAAAGCTTTCCCGACTGCAAGTGTAAAAGTTGGAGGTTATACGGATAATACCGGCGATACGGCTATTAACAAGCGAGTTTCGACCGAACGTGCAAAATCTGTTGCAGATCAACTCATCGCAGGAGGGGTAGAGACTTCACGAATTGAAAGCGAAGGATACGGTGCTGAACATTTCGTTTGTCCGGCAAATGATAGCGACGAATGTAAAGCGCAAAACAGACGTGTAGATTTGAGAATTACGAAGAAGTAATTAAACTACATAAAAAAATCCCGGTTACTGATTCTCAAAGTGACCGGGATTTTTATTTTGAAATTATTTTAAATTAACTTTTGCTGTACAATAAAGTTACACCTTCCTGCTCCGGCAAAGTCGGACGTACTTCCAAATGAAGTCCTCCTTTTCTTTCTTTGGCTTTCATACGAAACCATCCGGTTAACCAAAACGGGATGATAGATGCGAAATATAAAATTCCCCAAAAACCACAACAAGCCATAAATAAGAAAAAAACAAATCCGAAGAACTGTGCCATAACTATCAATTTATCCTGACAAAAGTAAAAAATAAATTCCATTTTCAAAACGAAACTGAAAATTATCACTTTTAAATAAAATTAATCTTAGGTTTACTAAATTTGATGCTTTAAAATCAGGAATTTAGAAATTCAAATTTCGAGGTTCGAAATTCGAATTGTTTTTTCTTTTATAAAATCAATTTTAAATTAAACAGAAAAATATCATGAATTATAGAATCGAAAAAGATACAATGGGCGAAGTAAAAGTCCCGGCTGATAAATATTGGGGCGCGCAGACTGAGCGTTCGCGCAATAATTTCAAAATCGGACCGGAAGCTTCCATGCCTAAAGAAGTGGTTTACGGATTTGCTTACCTGAAAAAAGCTGCGGCATACGCTAACTGTGAATTAGGTGTTTTACCGGAAGAAAAAAGAAATGCAATCGCACAAGTTTGTGAGGAAATTTTAGAAGGAAAACTGGATGCTGAATTCCCTTTGGTTATCTGGCAAACCGGCTCAGGAACACAATCTAACATGAATGTAAATGAAGTGATTGCTAACCGCGCACAAGTTTTGGCAGGTGGAAAAATCGGTGAAGGCGAACCGGTTTTGAAAGCGAATGATGATGTAAATAAATCACAATCTTCGAACGATACTTATCCGACCGGAATGCACATTGCTTGCTACAAATCGGTGGTGGAAAAGACTATTCCAGGTGTTGAGAAATTGCGTGATACTTTGAAAGCAAAATCTGAAGAATTCAAAGATGTGGTAAAAATCGGTCGTACGCACTTGATGGATGCTACGCCATTGACTTTGGGACAAGAGTTCTCTGGATATGTATCTCAATTGAATCATGGATTGAAAGCTTTGAGAAATACTTTGGAACACCTTTCTGAATTGGCTTTGGGCGGAACTGCGGTTGGAACGGGATTAAACACGCCTAAAGGTTATGACGTGGTAGTTGCGAAATACATTGCTGAATTTACTGGATTACCGTTCATCACGGCTGAAAATAAATTTGAGGCTTTGGCAGCGCATGATGCGATTGTGGAAAGCCATGGTGCTTTAAAACAATTGGCGGTTTCGTTGAATAAAATTGCAAATGATATAAGAATGATGGCTTCTGGCCCTCGTTCGGGAATTGGTGAAATTTTGATTCCTGAAAATGAACCAGGTTCATCCATCATGCCAGGGAAAGTAAATCCTACGCAGTGTGAGGCTTTGACGATGGTAGCAGCACAGGTGATGGGAAATGATGTTGCGATCACGATTGGTGGCACGCAAGGTCATTATGAATTGAATGTATTTAAACCATTGATGGCTTATAATTTCCTGCAAAGTGCTGAATTGATTGGTGATGCTTGTGTTTCTTTTGATGAACATTGTGCACAAGGCATCGAACCAAACCACAGAAGAATCAAAGAATTGGTTGACAGTTCTCTAATGTTGGTAACAGCTTTGAACACTAAAATCGGATACTATAAAGCGGCTGAAATCGCTCAAACTGCTCATAAAAACGGAACAACTTTGAAGGATGAAGCGGTTCGTTTGGGATATGTTTCGCCAGAGGATTTTGATGCCTGGGTAAAACCGGAAGAGATGGTTTAATTGAAAATTTATAATAAATAATTGAAAATTAAAATCCCGAATTGAAGTTCGGGATTTTTTTTATGACTAATTCTTAATGAATTTCTGATTGATTGATTTTCCGGAAGTTGTAATTCCTTTCATCAAATAAGTTCCGTTAGGTAAATTGGAAACATTTATTTGATTTCCTTTTCCTTTTAGAATTAATTTTCCTGATAAATCGTAGATGGTGAATTCTTTTAATTCTTGAGAGAAGTTTAGAACGTTTTTGGTTGGATTTGGGAAGATTTGGAATGAGGAAAAGTCTTGTTCATTAGTTACCATCAAACAATTTTCACTAAAAGTTGACCATTCATCAACATTCAACCAATTTGTTTCTGACCAAGCGGCATTATCTACTTGAATACAATTTAAATTTTCATTACCATCAGCTGCAAAAAACACCATGATTTCATTTGCTCCGTTTTGAATGTTTAGTTGTGTTAAATCGTTGCTTCTACAATCTAAAATGGTTATTTCAGGACAGTGACGCAAATCTAAATTTGTAATTTTATTTTCTCTGCAATAAATACCTTGAATTCCTGTACCTAGCTTCAAAGTTTGGAGGTTATTTAAAACTACAGCTAGTTCATACATTTCATTATTGTTGCTTAAATCAAGATTCGTCAATCGATTTTCATTAAAAATAAGAGATTTTAAGGAAATAAGTTTGCTCAAATCTAGTTCTAAAACTTGGTTTCTATAGCCCGTTATGAATTCCAACTCTAAGTTATTAGAGAAGTCTAAATCTGTTATAAAATTTGTGTGAAAGTCAATACCTTTTAATAATGAATTATTGGAAACATCGAGTTCAGTTAAATTATTCATCGCACAATTTAAACTCGTTAGATTTAAATTATTTGAAACATCAATCAAATTAAGATTATTATTAAAACAATTCAATTCCACTAAATTAATGTTTTCTGAAACATCGATATTTTGTAAATTATTAAATGAGCAGCTTAAAACTTCTAAGTTTACATTTTCAGGAAGACTCAGTGAAGTAAACAAGTTATTGTCTAAATATAAGTTCTTCAGTTTAGTGTTCAAACTCAAGTTTACTTCTGTTAATAAATTATAAACACATTCGAAATGCTCTAGAGATTTAAAATCTTCGATTCCTGTCAAATCTTGAATACCCCTTCCGGAAACATTTAAAAAAGTAAGAGATTCAATATTTTCTGTTAGGACTTTACCATCTAAAACATCATCATGACCCCAAAAGATTAATTCTTGTTCAAATTTATCATCAGGAATATAAGTGTATTGAGCAAATCCTAAAACTCCTAAAAATAAAAAAAGAGAAAATAATTGTAATTTCATTATGTTTAATTAATTGCGCGAAAATAAAAAAATCCCCGAAGAAAAACTTCGAGGATTTCATATTTAATTGAGAATTAAT
>CALLXZ010000336.1 GCA_937875605.1 uncultured Moheibacter sp. | reverse complement strand
TTTTTAATTATTAGAAATTAACGAGTTAACATTTTGCCAGGTACCGCCATTGACAACGTTTTGAAAACCGTTTTTTTCTAAAATACTTTTTGCCTGACTACTCCGGTTGCCACTTCTACAAAACACAACAATGTTTTTCTTTCCTTTGAATTTGGAAAGTTGTCCCGAAATTTTGTCTAATGGAATGTTGACAGCTCCCTTTACACTTCCGGATGCAAACTCGGAAGGTGTACGGACATCAACCAAATAGGCATTGTCCGCAAGTACTTCTTTTAGTTCTGTATTGTCTTTCTGACCGAAAAGATTTTTAAAAATTCCTAACATAACTACTCCAATTATAATAATGAGAATGAATTTGACACTTTGTTTTTGCATCTTTTTTTGATTTATACCGTTGAGTGAAAAAGTGATGTGTCATTTACTTTTTCTGCAATATTTCATCCAAGGCTTGCTGTACATTTTGCCACGGACCACCGTTCACTACATTTTCAAATCCGTGTTGTTGCAGGATTATTTGTGCATTTCCGCTTCTTGCTCCGCTTCGGCAGAAAACGATAATGTTTTCTTTGTTTTTAAATTGTGAAAACTCCTGTTCCAATACGCTTAATGGTATGTTTATGGCACCGTCAACACTTCCCGAATTAAATTCTTCAGGAGTGCGTACATCAACCAAAAAAAGAAAATCTTTATCTAAAAACCTATCTTTAGAAAGTTTGTCTAATAACTCTAACATATGATGTAAATATTTATGATAAGAAGACTGACCCTAAATTTGCGTAAAGCCAATCTCCTTATTCTTAATGATTAAATTGATTTTTTAGCAAGGTACCAATCCACTTGCTCCAGGCTTGTGTCGGCTTTACGTTCTTTCAACCCTTCCAATGTTTTTGGGGCACCTACAATTACTTTATCTCCTGGTTGCCAGTTGAGTGGCATAGCTACTTTGTATTCATCGGATGTTTGAAGTGCTAACAAAGAGCGTTTAATCTCGTCCATATTACGACCCACATTCAAAGGATAATACATAATTAGTCGAATTTTTCCTGCCGGATCCATAATAAATACTGCACGAACAGCAGCAGTTTCACTTTCGCCCGGTTGCAACATTCCGTATAGCTTTGCTACTTTCATATCCAAATCAGCAATGATCGGGAAGTTGAACAAAACGCCAGTTTTTTCATCAACGGCATTTACCCATGCAATATGTGAATGAATACTGTCGATGCTTAATCCCATCAATTTAGTGTTGTGCTTTTCGAAGAAATCGCTTTCGTTGGCAAAACCTGTCATTTCTGTGGTACAAACTGGTGTGAAATCAGCAGGGTGTGAGAATAAAATCACCCAGCTTCCTTTGTTGTATTCTGAAAATTTGATTACTCCTGTAGTGGTCACCGCTTCAAAATCGGGTGCCATATCGCCAATTCTTGGCATTGTATTTACTTGATTTTCCATTTTTTTAA
>CALLXZ010000335.1 GCA_937875605.1 uncultured Moheibacter sp. | reverse complement strand
ATTTTCCTGATTTTCAATTCTTCTAAAAAAAATCCCACAATTCCGGGGGTGAACCGTGAGACTTTTCGTTGTACTTCGTTTAATGAGAGAGAGCCGTGTACAATTGTTTAGTTGGGTTGAATTAATCAGGTTATCGGTTTAGTCTGAGACAAATGTATCGCTATCATTCGAATCATTTCTCAGGAAATAACCCCATTTTTAAAAGGAAAAATCCTATATTTCAACTTATATTCTTGAAAAATTCCATTTCAGAAACGATAATGTTTTTAACTTGCAACCGACTATTAAAATAAAAAATATGAGTGATATATTGAATTTAGAGCCCAAAGTCATTTGGAAAAACTTTTCGGATTTGAATGAGGTTCCAAGACCTTCTAAAAAAGAAGAAAGAGTAATCGAATTCATGATGAATTTCGGTCAAAAATTAAATTTGGAAACGATTAAAGATAAAATCGGAAATGTGATTATTAAAAAACCTGCAACCAAAGGATTGGAAAATCGTAAAACGGTTGTACTTCAATCGCATCTGGATATGGTTCATCAGAAAAATAATGATGTGGATTTTGATTTTGATACTCAAGGAATTCAAATGTACATTGACACCGATGGATTTGTAAAAGCAAAAGGAACAACTTTAGGTGCTGATAACGGAATCGGTGTTGCTACGATTATGGCAGTTTTGGAATCGACTGATATTGAACATCCGGCTATCGAAGCGCTTTTCACGATCGATGAGGAAACCGGGATGACCGGTGCGATTCATTTAGATGAAACTGTTCTTCAGGGAGAAATTTTATTAAATTTGGATACAGAAGAAGATGATGAATTGACTATCAGTTGCGCAGGAGGAATGGATGTTACAGCAACAAAAACCTTTCAACCGGAAAATGTATCAGAAGATTTCCAATCCGTAAAAGTGGATATAAAAGGTTTAAAGGGTGGACATTCCGGTGGTGACATTCAGTTAGGATTAGGTAATTCCAATAAATTATTGGCAAGATTTATCAACGAAGGATTAAAATTCCACGTACAAATCGCTGAAATGAACAGTGGAAGTTTACGAAATGCGATTCCACGAGAAGGGTATTTTATTTTGACGGTTCCCAATTCTAATCTAAAAGAATTAGAAACAACGTTTGAAAATTTAAAAACGGATATTCTAAATGAATTCAAATCCATAGAGCCCAACATTCAAATCGAAATAAATAAAGTTAATTTAAAAAATTCTGTAGCTTCCAAAGACGAAACTCGAAATTTGGCGTATGCTCTGATGTCGGCTTACAACGGCGTTTATCGAATGAGTCCGGATATGGAAGGCGTAACGGAAACGTCCAATAATGTTGCAAATGTAGTGGTAGAAAACGGCGAAATGAAAATCCTATGCTTGTCACGCTCTGCCATCGAATCCGGAAAAAAAGCTATGACCGAATCCTTGAAAGCTACTTTTGAGTTGGCTGGGTTTGAAGTGAAATTATCAGGTGGATATCCAGGTTGGAGACCTAATGTGAATTCGGAAATTCTGGATTTGATGAAACCTTTGTACAAAGAAATGTTTGGAACAGAACCTAAAATTATCGCTACTCATGGCGGTTTAGAGTGCGGAATCATAGGCGGACACTATCTCGAGATGGATATGATATCTTTTGGACCGAATATTTTTGGAGCACATTCTCCGGACGAACGCGTGGAAATAAAATCGGTACAGAAATTTTGGAAGTATTTTTTAGAAGTCTTGAAAAGAACACCTGTTAAAAATTAATGAAAAAGCCCCAGAGTTTTTAAAACTTTGGGGCTTACATAGATAGTAGTTTAGTCAAGTGAGTGAGTAAAGAAAAATATATTGAGAATTATTGGGCTGTTATAATTCCAGAGCGACTCATATAATTTGATAGTACAAATGTAGTTACTAAAATCAATCGGTTTATAAGGAAAAACCCTGTATTTTGATTGTATTTTCCCCCTTATTTAGAAAAGGAAAAATCCGTTACTTTTTTAAACCAATTTGTTTTTTAAGGCTTTGGAAACTGCTTCGGTAGCAGAATGAACATGGAGCTTGTCGTAGATTTTTTTGATGTGAAACCGAACGGTATCGATACTGATATTCAATTCGTTTGAAATCATTTTATAACTAAATCCTTCCACCAAACATTTTAAAATCCGGGTTTCTTTTTCACTCAAATTATAGGTTTCCTGATCACGTGAAGTTGCAACCGGCAACATAAAAAGTATCTTTTTTGCAATGCTTCCCGTCATGGGAGCACCGCCGTTCACCACCATACGGAATGCGGACGGAAGTTCTTCCGTCAGATGTTGTTTTAAAATATAACCGGAAGCACCGGCACAAACAGCATTGAAAATCGTATCGTTATCGTCAAAAACCGTGAGCATGATGACCGGAATCGAATCGTATTTCGTCCGCAATAATTTGACGGCTTCCACACCGTTGAGTTCCGGCATATCTACGTCCATCAATACCACATCGGGTTTGAGATAATCTACATCCGATAAAATAGAACCTGCACCCGAAAACGAACCGCATAATTTTATATCCTTTTCTGTGTCTAATAATATACGCACTGTATTGCGAATCAAATCGCTATCATCGTATGCTAAAACTTTTATCGTCCTCATAGTGTAAAATTAATTTATCCAAAAATTCAAATCAACTACACAATTATGTAGCGGGAAATTCCAGCAATATATGCGTACCTTTTTCTAATTCTGAATGGATGTTTAATTTCCCTTTCAGTGCATTGGTTCGTTCGTTCATATTTTTCAAACCGTTGGAAGAAGTTATTTTGGTAATATCCATTCCTTTTCCATCATCTCGAATCTGCATTTCTAAATTATTTCCTTTTTTCGTAACCGAAATTTCTACTTTTTTTGCTTCAGAATGTTTGGCAATATTATTGACCGCCTCACGAAAAATAAGAAAGAATTCCTTTCGGTTGCTCATATTTAAATTTTGATCCAATGCATCTTTATCCACTTTCATTTCGATTTCGATGTCTTTCGGTTCTAAGGTTTGTGCCAGATATTCACGCATTCTGACAACTAAATTTTCTATTTTATCGTTGTTGGGATTGATTGCCCAAACGATGTCGCTCATTTCCTGCTGGATGGATTTGGTTTGTTCGGTGATTTGGTTGATAAATGAAATTGTTTTATCGTTTTCCTGATTCATGTTTTTTGCTGAAACTTCTGAAAGAATTTTAATTCCGGTAAGTGTGGAACCAACTTTATCATGCAAATCCCGTGCGATATGATTTCGGACAGAAAGCAATGCTTCTTGTTGTTCCAGTTTCTTTTTTAATTTATAGCGGTTAAATAATCCCCAACCCAATAAGAGAAGAACGAAAAATCCGCCGATTAAAATATTTCTAAATAGTCGTTGGTCTGATAATTTCTGTTCATCCAATTCCTTTTGCTGTCGGGCGAGTAGTAATTCCTGTTCGTTGGTTTTGGCAATTAATTCTTTTTTCTCTAATTCCTCTTCCTGTCGTTTGATTTTCAAATCATTCAATGCCTGTGTTTGGGCTAAAAGGTCGATTTCGTTCTGGATACGTTCGGCTTCCGCCATATTTCCGGAGATAATGGCTTTTTGTTTTTCGATTTCCAAATCGCTGATTTGCTGCTCGGTTTGCAATCTCAGAATTTCGTTGTCCTTTTTCTCGGTTTCGTATTGGGTTCTTATTTCTTCAATCTTTGTCAGATTACTGGTTGTATTTATGCTATCCCGATATACTACGTGATTTTTGTAGTATTCGAGCGCTTTCTCAGGTTGATTTTGTTCTTGATAAAAATTGCTTAATTTTTCATACGCATTGCTTATGTTTTCTTTGTTTTTAAGCGCAAGTGAAATGTCCAATCCTTTTTTATAATACTCAGAAGCCGTTGCCGTATCTTTTATTTCTTTTGCTGAATTTGCTGCTGAAACATACAATCGGGAGAGTAAAGGTTTGTTATCTGACTCTTCAAATATCTTGATTGCTTTGCCGTACCATTCCAACGCGTGAGTGTGATCTTTAATTTTATTGTAATAAATCGCCAAACCCGAATAAGCGGAAGCCATCAATTTGGAGTTTTGTGTCATTTCTGCATATTCCGCTGATTTTTTAAAATGTGGAAATCCTTCTTCAATTTGATTTTTCAATAAATACAATTGCCCTAAATTGCTATGGTTTATTACCAAACCGGAAGTATCGTTTATTTTTTCTCGTACCGAAACGCTTTTTTTTTGAAATTGAATGGCATCGTCTATGCGTCCCATGAGATAATAAACCGAAGCGATGTTGCTATAGGTTTCACCCTGTCCTTCTTGATCGTTTAATTTTTCTCTGAGTTGCAGGGATTTAAAAAACCATTCGACCGCTTTGTCTTTTTCACCTGCGGTAAAATAATTAGACGCCATATTGCTATAGATTTCGGCTGTCAATGAGGATTTGGATTTTTCAATTCCTAAGGAAAGTGCTTTACGGAAGTGTTTTTCGGATTCTTTTGCGTTTCCTTCCTGCATTTCAAATACACCCAAACGATTGTAAACTTCGGCTATCAACAATGTGTCTTTTAGTTCAGATGCGAGTGGTAGAAGTTGGGAGTTGTATTCGTTCATGACCTTCATTTTTCCGATTTTGAAATTAAGGTCTGCCATGAGGTCATATGCTTTAGCGGCTAACTTTTTGTTTTTTAGGTTTTCCGAATTGGCAAAAAATTTCTGAAGTTCGGATTCCGCATCAACATATTTTAGGGATTCTATTAAATTTTTTGCGTTAACCAGATGCGGATTGAAATTGTCGGTTTGGGCATTCGCTACAGAACCGGAAAAAATCAATATTATACCGATCCATAGTTGGTAATCAAAAATCAGTTTAGCCGAGATTGAAAACATAAAATGGGATTTTAGACAGGGTTAAATCAGAGTTTAAATATACGATAACTTCTAAAAATTACATATTTATGTAGTTGCTCTCCTTTGTTCTCAAAAATACATTTGTAAAAAAAAAGAATTATGAAAAATTTTATATTTTTAAAACCAACAAAAACCGCCATTTTATGCTGTTTATTTCTTTGGACAGCTGGAATTAATGCCCAGGACAAAGGCTTTGTGCATATTGCAACTGCCGACAATATTGCGTCGAATTTGACGTATATTGACCATCCGGATTTAAACGGAAATCCTAATGCAAGATTTTTATTTTCTCAACGATCTGACGATGAAGATACGGTAAATAACAATCCTACGGGAATCTGGTATAATGGCTCAAACTGGACTATTTACAATGAAAACATGGTCACTATGCCGATAGGTGTCCAATTCAACATATACATTCCTGACGATAGCAATGTGCAGGTTCATATTGCAAATAACACTAATATATTCGAACATCAAACAACTTTGAGTGGTTATGAACAAGGTCAGTATTTATTTACGAATCATTATTATAACCCAAATGGTGTATACAATACCGGTAATTATGGAACATGGTTTAATGCAGGAAATAGAATCATATATGAAGAAAGTCGTACCTTCATTCCCGAAGGTGCTGCATTTTTTGTTATGAGTGGTTCCGGTGAAACTGCAACGAGATTTTCAAAAGTATCAAATGCTTCCAACATCGCCGGCTCTACCATGATAATTGACGACCCGCTACTCAATGGAAATCCTGACGCAGTCTTTTTATACGGTCATTATTGGGGTTATCCTGGCGGTGAAAATGAAACTTATTTGCCCTATGTGACAGATGCTTATTATTTTGAAGGTTATTGGAGAGTATTTTCATACGGTCCTTCTTTTCCTGAAAATGTATGGTTTGACTTTATCGTTCCTGATGAAATCCTTGGCACAGAAGATCAATCAGTTAAAATGGATAAAATTGAAATTTATCCCAATCCGGCAATTGATATTGTTAATTTCAGTTCTAAATCCGAAATCAAAGACATCACAATTTATGATGTCAGCGGAAAAGTAATTATAAATTCAAAAAAATCTGGCACAAATCTTCAAATCGATGTTTCAGGTTTACCAAAAGGAATTTATTTGGCAAATGTAAAAACCGATAAAGGTAATCGTAGTCAGAAACTGATTAAAAAATAATGACCTTATTTAGTATGAAAAAAGCTGACCCAAATTTCGAGTCAGCTTTATCGTCGGTATTGGGATATATGGTTCTGATTGTAGTTATTTGGTTGTATCTGCTCCGGTTCATAGCTTTTCAATCTCTTTTTCCAAAATTATCCGGAAACTGAAAACGAACAGTTTATACATATTTATGTAGTTGACCTGAAACACCTAAAAAAATAATTTTACTTCAAATAATTTATCAAATGAAAGCAATCACTTCTACCCTATTTATTTTGGCAATACAAATTGGGTTTTCCCAAACTGTAACCATTCCGGATCCCAATTTTAAAGCAGCACTTATAGCGCATGATCCTGTAATCGACATAAATGGAGACGGCGAAATACAGGTTTCGGAAGCAGCGGCTTTGCATTTGGCATTGGATGTGGCAGAAAGCGATATTTCGGATATGACTGGTGTGGAAGCGTTTGTAAATATAAAACAACTTTATTGTCAGAAAAATAACCTCACCCATGTCAATCTTACGACTCTGTCTCTACTTCAGAATTTTATAGCCTGGCAAAACCATTTGGAAAGTTTAGATGTGTCTCAGAATCCTGATTTGCGTACCATCAGCATCAGTGGTAGTAGTTTAAACGAACTCGATGTTAGTAACAATCCAAATTTAGAAGATTTGCAAATCGGATATAACAACATCGGAGATTTAGAATTAATGCATAACCCCAATTTAAAACGTATAACTTCTGTAGGGAATCCTCATGTAATACTTGATTTTGTGAAAAATCAAAATTTGGAATTTGTCTCATTATCGGACTTATCAAGCCTGAGAATGATCAATTTTCAAAATGGAAACAATGCGATTTTAGATATGTATGTTCATGGAAATACAGTTTTGGAATGTATCCAAATAGATCCTGAATTTGTAGGAATTATTCCTGCGGAATGGGATGTTCAGGAAGGTGTTACATTTAGTGAAAATTGTATTTTAGGATTAAACGAGCAAGTTTTTTCTGAAGTTGAAATTTATCCAAATCCTGTTCGAAATCAATTCAATGTAAAACACTCTGAAAGAATTAGTTTAGTTGAAATCTACACAATTTCCGGACAAAAAATTGTTCAGAAAAAAGGAGAAAACATTCAACAAATCAATGTAAATCAATTGTCAAAAGGAACTTATTTGGTTAGAATCCAAACCCAAATCGGAAAAGTATTCACAGAAAAAATCATCATTAAATAAAATATTCATCATGAAAACCTTATTTATACTTTTAATTACAATTTTCGGCATCCAGTTTTCCCAAGCGCAATTCCTTGAAAAATTGGGAGACAAAGCAGTTAAAGCGGCGGAACGAACCGTAGAGAACCGCGTAGAACGGGAAGCTTCTAAAAAAACCGACGAAGCGATGGACGAAGTTTTAGGCGGTAAAAAAGAAAAAAAGAAGAAAAAAGGGAAAGGTTCAAAAACAGAATCTTCCGATTCCGGCGAATCTGACAATAGCGGAAAAGCCAAAGGAAAAGGTTCTGCACAATCCGCAAAGGATTTCATTCCCGGAAATAAAATAATTGCAACAGAAGATTTCAAACAGGATGCCATCGGGGACTTTCCGGTAAATTGGTACACAAACAGCGGTGGTGAAGTCGTAACTTTTTCAGGCGACGACACCAAATGGCTTCATTTGTATTCAAAAGGATCATTTGCGCCAACGCATATCAAACGACTTCCGGAAAACTTTACTTTTGAATTTGATCTGTATGCTACCGATGATTATTCTTTTTATTCCACGCCTTTGAACTTGGTTTTCACACAAGCCAATGAGAAATCGGATTATCTGAAATGGGGACAATTCAAAACCGGAAAAGAAGGCATTATCGTGTCTTTTTCACCGCAAGATGCAGGTGCCGGAGCGAAAGGAAAAAGTTATTTGACCAGTTTTTCAAACGGGAAGAAAGTCATTGAAAACAATTTAGGATTGGACACTTTCCACAAAAACCAAAACACAGCAAAAGTTCAGGTTTGGAGACAAAAAAACCGTTTAAGAGTGTATGTGAACGGAGAAAAAATTTGGGATTTACCACAGGCATTTTCAGATGTGAATTACAACAGTATTGTCTTCTTTACGAGCGAATATTACACTAAAAATGACAAACTCTACATTGCCAATCTGCGCTTAGCAGAAGCCGGTGGCGATACCCGTCACAAGCTGATCGAAACCGGAGAATTCTCATCAAGCGACATTTTATTTGACAGTGGAAAATCAAATTTAAAATCAGGAAGTCAATCTATTTTGGACGAATTGGGTGTTGCACTAAAAGATAATCCAACGATAAAAGTATTGATCATCGGACATACTGATGGCGACGGAGCGGAAGATGCCAATCAAAAATTGAGCGAAGACCGCGCAAAAAGCGTTCGTGATTATTTGGTTTCCAAACACGGAGTCGAAAGTTCCCGATTGATAACCTCCGGAAAAGGAGAATCGGAACCGGTTTCCTCCAATAGTTCAGCCGATGGAAAAAAACAAAACCGAAGAGTTGAATTCAGAAAATTATAATTGATTCTTTACAAAAAAATATAACCTTGTCAAGGTTGATAGACAGTCTAAAAATAACCTTGACAAGGTTTAAATCAAAAAATAAATTCGACAATGAAAAAATTTATCCTACTCGCCTTTTTAATTCCTGTATTGGTTTCAGCACAAGCTCCAACCCAAATCTCGGAAGGACTTGCTTCTTGGTTAGATGTACCCTATTTGGTAAACGGAAATACTTCCCAGCAAGGGCAACGTTTCAAATTCGATAAAAAAATAAAAGTCGAAACCAATAACAATGGAACTGCCTCTGAAATGTTCATTTTTATCAATACAAAAAACGGGAACTATGCCTTTATGACTGGAAAGCCGGGAACATTGGGGAATGGTGAATTTAATTATGGAGATCGTAACTTCATGTTGAATTTCTTTACCCAAAAAGGAGAATTCTTCCAATTTTATAACGATA
>CALLXZ010000334.1 GCA_937875605.1 uncultured Moheibacter sp. | reverse complement strand
CTGGAAAAAATCACCAAAGTTCACGGCGAAAGACATCCGGAATTAGTTGAAATCAATGGAATTTTTAATCTTTCTGCCGGAGAATTGACTATGCACATGAAAAAGGAAGAATTGGTTTTATTCCCGCGCATCCGTAAAATGACAGAAGCGAAAAACTCCCGGACAGAAATACTTCCGGCTCCTTTTGGAACCGTTCAGAATCCGATTGCGATGATGATGCAGGAACACGACCACGAAGGTGAGAATTTCCGTAAAATCAGTGCATTGAGTCAGAACTATACAGCTCCGGAAGATGCTTGTAATACGTACAGAGTAAGTTTTTCGCTTCTCAAAGAATTTGAAGAAGATTTGCATAAACACATTCATTTGGAAAACAATATTTTGTTTCCAAAAGCGATAGAACTCGAAAAAGAATTTGCATGAAAACAATTGTCATAAAACGGATTTATGAAGATGCTTCCGATGAAGATGGCTACCGAATTTTAGTGGATCGTTTGTGGCCGAGAGGTATAACAAAACTTCGTGCGAAATTGGACGAATGGAGCAAAGAAGTTGCGCCTTCTACCGAACTCCGGAAATGGTTTGGGCATAAACCCGAACGATTTGAAGAATTCTCGAAATTATACAAAGATGAATTAAAGAATAAAACAGAAGAATTAAACCGAATCAGAACTATTGCGGAAACACAAAATCTGACACTTTTATATGCTGCCAAAGATCTGAAAATCAATCATGCAGTAGTTCTTCAAGAAGTGTTAAATGATAATAAAATAATTTATTAATAGCCTGATTCTGATAGAAAATTAAACAATATGAATGCGAAATCAAAACCTCAAAAACGACATCCTTCTTTGCAGCAGTTCAGCAGAGAACATCATTTTGGATTGTTGCTGTGTTGGAAAATCAGAGAAGGTTTCAGGCGAAATATTGAATTGGAACGAATGAAAAAATATACCGATTGGTTTTTTCAAACGCATTTAAAATCGCATTTCGAAGCGGAAGAAGAATTTATGTTTTCACTTCTTCCCGATGATGATAAATTGAAAAAAAGAGCATTAAAAGAGCATAGAAAGTTGGAACGCTTGTTTCATGATACGATTGATGTAAACCGTTCGCTAAGCTTAATCGAAGAACAATTAGATGAACATATTCGCTTCGAAGAACGGATTCTTTTTAACGAAATCCAAAAAATCGCAACCGAGGAACAATTACAAAAAATAGAAGAAATGCATCAGGAACCCTTGATCGATGAATGGGAGGATGAATTTTGGAAGTAAA
>CALLXZ010000333.1 GCA_937875605.1 uncultured Moheibacter sp. | reverse complement strand
GAATTACTTCCGGAAATTCGGATACAAAAAAGAAAACCGAAACCCCAAAAGAAGAAGTTAAAAAAGAAACACCTGTAGAAAACAAAACGAAAGAAGCTCCAAAGGAAAATAAACCTGCTGCGATTTCATCTTCATCTGATGCCCGTGTTTTTGCTTCGCCCTTGGCTAAAAATTTAGCACGGGAAAAAGGAATTGACATTGCTCAGGTAGAAGGTTCCGGCGACAATGGAAGAGTGATTAAAAAAGACGTTGAAAACTTTACGCCAAAAGCACCTTCTGCATCTACTCAGAATTTTGTAAAACAAGAAAGTAAGTCGGTAACGAATTCTCAGATGAGAAAAGTAATTGCAAAACGTTTGGCAGAATCTAAATTTACGGCTCCGCATTATTATTTGAATGTGGAAGTGAATATGGATAATTGCATCAGTTCGCGTGAGCAAATCAATAAAATCAATCCGGAATTTAAAATCTCATTTAACGATATCATCGTAAAAGCTTGTGCTTTGGCGCTTAGAAAACATCCACAGGTTAATTCCAGTTGGAAAGGAGAGGAAACACTGATTCACGGTGACATAAACATTGGTGTAGCCGTAGCGGTAGAGGACGGATTATTGGTTCCGGTAATTAAAAATACCGATTTCAAATCCTTTTCTGATATTTCTACAGAAGTAAAAGATTTAGCGAAAAGAGCAAGAGAACGAAAGTTGAAAGCAGATGAAATGGAAGGAAGTACTTTTTCGGTTTCAAATCTGGGAATGTTTGGAATTGAGTCGTTTACGTCGATTATTAATCAACCAAATTCCTGTATTTTATCGGTCGGAGCCATCATTGAAAAACCGATTGTAAAAAACGGACAAATCGTTGTGGGAAACACGATGAAACTGAGCATGGCTTGTGACCACAGAACCGTAGACGGTGCAACAGGTGCTCAATTTTTACAAACTTTGGTGATGTATCTGGAAAATCCGATCACGATGTTTGTTTAAATTCATTAAAAAATATTTACAAAAAATGTCCCGCTTATTACGGGACATTTTGGTTAAAAAAAATTGTATATAAAAAATGGAAAGTATTAAGTTCTCGATTTGATCGAACTATTTGCTGCGTCAACTTCTCTTGCTTTTTTCAATTTCTGGTTACCAAATGTGTAGGTAATTTTCAGATTTAATTGTCTTCTGAAATTGTGATTTTTAACGTTGTTAAAACTTCCGTCCGGCTGAACGCCGTTAATCCGTTCGAAATTAGAATTGAATAAATCTTTCCCTTCCAACAAAAAAGTCCAGTTATTCCAGATTTTTTTCAGACTTAGATCCAAACTTTGAATTTTATCCAAACGACCTAATTCAATTTGTTTTGGTGCTAAAAACCAATAATTCACACCTAAATACCAATCTTTTTTAGAGGAAAGACGAATTGTATTATTGGCTTCGACAAAAAATCCAAAATTATCATTGTCAACAATATACGGATAAAGCGTTTCCGTAAACCCCGGCGTCGGCATATAAGTCGGATCTTCGGTTACAGTTCCGGTAAATTTCTCATAAAATCCGTTTACCGAATAATTGGCACTCCAGATTCCGTTAAAGAATTCTTTGTTCATCCCAATTGTCAAGGAAAGTTGTTGCTGGTTTCCATAATTGGTGCGGATATAGCGTAAAAAGTCGGTTTCGACTCCTGTTGCATCTTCCACCACTTTTCCCTGAAGTGGCAACTGACTGGACGCATCGTCTGTATAATTATAACCAACCATCAGAAAGTAAGAACCTTTGTACATATAGGTCAATTCGGAATTATAAAATTTGGA
>CALLXZ010000332.1 GCA_937875605.1 uncultured Moheibacter sp. | reverse complement strand
AAAGATGTTATTATTTCGAATCAGGGCAATAAAAAATTCATTTTAGAAACCGGAATCGAAGAAGAACCGAGATTTATAGATATTGCAACAAATGTTGTCAATACGAACATAGAGATAAAAGACGGATACAGAAGATTGAAAAAGGATCTTATATTAGGAACAAACACAAGAGTTACGGTAAAAAACTCTTCAACATTGGATTTTGGTTTTGATAATAACAATAGTGGAACTACACCGATCGTTATCAGAAGGTTTAATGATAATGCAACTCAAACGGGACAGGCTTTCACACTTGAAAACGGAGGAACGCTTAAAATCACTTCTCCTAATGGAATCACGAATCAAGGAACTTATACAGGAAACGTACAAGTAGGAGCTTCCGCTGCTAACAGGGTTTACAACGGAAATGCTACTTTCCATTACATCGGGAAAACGCATCAAGCAACCGGAAATGGTTTGCCAGATGGTATCGCAGGAAAAGTGATAGTGGATTTAGAAACCGATGCTACGGAAGAAAATTTAGACTTCACCTCTTCTGGAAATACTAAATTTAATAACTCAGGTATTTTAGAAATCAGAAAAGGAAAAGTTATAGATCTTCCTAACAATGGTTTCAGAAACAATGTTGCAGAAAATGAAGACGGTGAGAGTGATGCTCAGAAAGGCAACATTGTAATGACGGGTGGAAGATATGTTGTTTCCGGATCGGGCACTAAACCATCTTTATCAGGAAATTATACAATTTCTGCCGGAACTATAGAATTTGCTGGAACAGCAGCTACAAAAATCAGAACAAGTGTTCCTGCAAAACAATATTGGAACATTGATGTTTCCGGAACTAATGTTTCTGCAGGCGGAAAAAATTTAATTGTCAACAATCTTACAAAAGTGGTCGGAACAGGGAAGCTTACCATACCTGAAAGTACTGATGCTGAAACACCTTACCATCTAACAGCAAGAAAAGGCATCCAAGTCGCAGCAGGAGCTATCGCTTTATTTGAAAACAACGCCAATCTGATGCAGGATCCCGGAGCTGTAAACACCGGAAATATCACACAGCTTCGCAAAGCCGTCGTTCCATCAAACCAATATAACTTCTGGACCTCACCGGTGAAGAATCAAGTATTGTATAGTCTGTATCCGGGAATTGCGTCCGGAAAGGTAATGGTCTACAATACCGCTACCGATTATTTCAATGGTCTACCAATAGGTAGCAACCCAACTTCAGCATTTGGAAAAGGATATTCCATCAAAGGATCTAATCAGACAACTCATGCGCCTAATGTTACAGCAAGCTTTGCAGGAATTCCCCAAAATGAATCTTTGACTTCAACAGAAAATGTAATCCCGTTATCCAACGTCGGACAAAGATTCAACTTAATTGGAAATCCATTCCCGTCCAATCTGGATGTTAAATTGCTGAATGATCATATTTCCAATTCAGGGAAGATTCAAAATTCAACTTTCTATTTCTGGGATAATACCGACAATACTGCTACCACACAACAAGGATCCAGCTATGTTAATCTAAACTATGCAAACTATAACGCAAGTTCAGATGTAGGAACTGCTGCTCCTCGATTTGGAACAAGTGGTAAAAAACCAAACGGAATTGTAAAACCGGGGCAAGGATTCATCGTTCAGGCAACCTCTGGAACCTCTGGGATCATCGTTGAAAACAGTATGCGTACAACGGCGATCAGACAATCCGGAGATACGGAAAATGCCGTTTATTTCAAAAACGGAAATAATGGTGCCGTAGATGATATTTATGGTTCACGTCCGAGAAACGATAAATTCTGGT
>CALLXZ010000331.1 GCA_937875605.1 uncultured Moheibacter sp. | reverse complement strand
GTTTTTCAGGAGGAACTATCGGAAATATTTCGAAAAGAAGCCAAAGAACTCTTTCCCGGCAAATTGTTAACTGTATCAAACGTCAGTGTTTCTCCTGATTTATCGGTAGCAAAAGTATATGTCAGTATCTTTCCGACAAACGAAAAGGAACAAATCATAAAACTCATAAAAGAAAAATCGCCATTTTATAGATCTTTAATAGCCAGAACCGCCGCCAAAACTATGCGCATCACGCCGGAGCTTTTATTTTATTTGGATTCCTCTTTGGACGAAATGGATAAAATTGACCGTGCACTACGCGGAGAAGGTAACAATCCCACGCTGTAAATGAAAAATGTCTCACTTTTCATAGCACGCCGTTACAATACGTATACGCTTTTGATAAGTATGATTCTGATTCTTATTACCTCTTTGTTAGTGGGAACGTTTATTTATATCGGAAATTCATCGCTTCAGATCATTCAGGATTTATTGTATCCCAAAATGATGCCGGATACCAACCAGCAAATGATGGTTGTAGGAATTATGCTGGCTTATATCATCATTCAGACAACTGCTATCTATTTATTATTTAACAAATTACTCAAATCAGTCACTAAAAAATCCAAACTTGGAATTGCTGTTCTGATTGCTTTTATTTCCATGGGAACCGCCGGACTTTTGATTTATTCCGGATTAAATCAATCGGTTTTGATGAGCGGAATTGTTTTAATTCTGATTTCGACAGGAATGCTTTCGATCCTATTTGGATTACTCACTTTTATCTTTTCCAAACGGAAAATAACAGGCGTAAATGTCATCACATCCATTGCTGTTTTCGCCATAACGATTGCCACATGCGCACTTTTCATCATTCTTTCTGTATTTTCAGGATTGGAAAAAATGAATATCCAATTCTTCAGCAATGTAAATCCGGACTTGAAAATTTCAGCTTCCAAAGGAAAAATTCTGAATGAGTTAGATCAAATAACAGCTAAACTGGATCAAAATAATCAAATCCAAGCCTATTCAAAAGTCATCGAAGAAAAAATATCTATTGAATTCGAAGATAAACAAGACATTGCCTACATCAAAGGAATCGATGAAAAATATAAAAATGTAGTCAAAATCGATACGACCATCGTACACGGTGCTTTTCTCGATTTTAAAAATCCTTATGAAATCATTGCTTCAGACGGCGTTGCACGACGATTGCAAATGTACATTGACCATCAGCGTGCAAGCCGACTCAGAATGCCCAAACCCGGAACCGGACTGATTTCTTCAGAAGAAGAAGCTTTCAATACGGCAGTTGCCAATCCGGTGGGAATTTTCATTATAAACGAACAATACGATAAATACATCTATTCGCCCATCGATCTCACACGAATTCTTCTCCAATTGCCACAAAATTCGGCTTATAGCATCGAAATCAAACTGAAACCGGGCATTTCTCAAAACAATGTAAAAGCAGCCCTGCAAAAAGAATTAGGGAATTCGGTAAACGTTCAGACGCGCCAAGATCTTGATTCAACCTTTTTAAAGGTGATGAATGTAGAAAATTTGATTATCTACTTGATTTTCACATTGGTAATTGTCATTGCCTCCTTTAATTTAGCAGGGGCAATCATCATCATCATTCTGGATAAAAAGCTACAAATCAAAACGATGTGGAGCTTCGGAATGCAATTAACACATATCAAACGTATCTTTTTCCAAACCGGATTACTAATTACTATTTTTTCTATTTTGTTTGGACTTACTTTAGGAACCATATTAGGAATGATGCAAAACAGCCTTCATTTGGTGATGGCAAACGCTTTTGTTCCGTTTCCGTTTGAGTTCACCGCATTGAATTACATAGTTGTAACATTCACCGTTTTATTCATTGGTGGATTTGTTTCCTGGATGGTTTCGAGAAGATTACCAATTTGAGTTTATTGAGAACCAAATCGAAATAAAATCATTTAAATTTCACTTCCAGCTCTTTGACATAAGGCGTATTATCCACCACTTTCCAGTCATAGGTTTTCGCCAGCATATAAAGTTCACCTAAATTCTCAATTAACTGAGCGTGCGCTTCTTTTTGAAGTTTCTCTTTATCAATTGTCTTTTCGATATGTTCTACCGCACGGTCTTTTATTTTGTTTAATTCGTCTTTATCAAACGAATTGAATCGACTTTGTTCCATATCATAAAAACGAACATCCGGATAGGTTTCTATCTCTAAATCAGGAACTTTATTGATAAAAATCGTCCGGTTTTCTTCATCAACTTTCACTTCTAATTTTTTCAAATCATAGGTTGCCTGCACTTTTGCATTGACCAAGAAAAGAACCTTTTTATCAAAACTGAAATAATCTTCCAGTCCGGGAATGTAGGTACTGTTTTTATGCGAATAAACATCTGAATACATCTGTTCCGCTACGATCATTTTATTTAACTTCTTGATTTCGTAGGCAATTACATGAGATTCGTTGGTAGATTCATTATTCTGAATTTGCTTCATAACGAAATAAGTCAGCAAAAAACCCAACAGTACCCCACCAATTATATAGAAGATTTTTTTCACTCTTCCGAGTAGTTTGGCGAAAGCGGCACCTCATTGACAATCATTAAGATATCTTCTTCCAATGAGCCTGAAATAGGAGATTCTACAATTCTCCCAACTTCTTTTCCACCCTTATAAAAAATGAAAGTTGGAACAAAACGGATGTCTTTCCCAATTTCTTCGCTGTAGAAACTTTTTTTGCTTTCATTTACCGCATACGTAACCATACGGGCTTCAGGAAATTTCGCTTCATCCAGAATTTTCAGCAAACGCGGATATTCCCGTTGCGAATCCTCACACCAAGTTCCCATGAAAACCTCCACTCTAAAACGCTTTAATTTAGATTTGAAATCTTTTATCATTGCTTGATTCGTTTGATACGAATCGTATTCCTGATTAAACCAAACCGAGAAAGGTTCCTTTGTAAACGACTCTCTGTCAACGCCTCCAAGTAACATTTTATTTCCGTCTTTTAATTTTACAACACGATTAAATACATAAGGTCCTTCACAACTTACAAAAAACAAGGCAAGAACAAGCACAAATAGGATTTTTTTCATTGGTCAATTTTGAAGTTGTAAAGATAAAAAGAATTGTTTAGCCGTTAAACTTTCCTGTCTCAAAATGAATCGTACCCACTGAAAAATCAGCCAAATCGCCAATTATGGGAAACATCGAAGATTTACCTACATAAATTTTTCCTTTTTTATCTATATCAATATGCCCAAAATAATTTGACAAATCACCAATTTCCTCAATTCTTGAACAAAATAAAATTTCCTGACTATCCAAATCAAGTCGTTCATCCAAATAAATCCCGATATCCAACAAGGATTCGGAATCATTTGATCTTACCAACACATTTCGTAAAATAATATCCAAAAATTTTTTATTGTTTTGCGGAATTTGGTCATAATTTCCCTTATCGGAAAGATCATGAGAACAAATTTTCTCCAATGCCAACAAAATCGAAAGGGCATTGTATTTTCGGACATGATCCCGTTGGTAATCATGTGGATAATGGCCTGCTTCAAATAAAATACACGGAAATCCCATTTTCATAAAATTATCACCTGTAGAAGTCGGGTAAAATTCATCGGAAAATCGTGCTAAACAGCCCGGAATTATCTTTTCCAATCCTTTTACCATATAATCAATAACCGCCATTGATTGGATTCTTGATTCGGTTTCTAATCGGTTATCATCAGCAGAAGGAGCTAAAAATGATAAGGTTGCAGGTTTTGCAGTATTTCCAACATTAAAAATGGTTCGTTGATCATGGAGATTAAATAAGAAATAAGGTTGATGTTTTTGGACATACGACTTTAAAAGACGTATTTCGGGCGATGCTTCTTGCAAGAAATCACGGTTCAGATCAATTCCTGCAGCATTACGACGTGTAAACAAAGTGGAACCATCGGGATTCAACATGGGAATAAAATGAAAACTAATAGACTCCAAAATAAATTTAGACCAATTTTCATTCAATTTTAAAAATTCAAATACATCCAAAATTGCGCGTGTTCCGGTCGATTCGTTTCCATGCATCTGCGACCACGCAAGAATTTTGGTTTTTCCTGATCCGATTTTCAATTCATAAATCTCATTACCCAAAAATGATTTTCCCAACGAAACCTTGTCCGGAAAATACTCGTCCAAATAAGATTTCAATTTCAAAAAAGGTAAATATTTGGAATCCAATCCTTCTACACGGATATCCCCATACTTTTTGTTAAATAAATCCAATAATTCCATGAAACGAATGTACAATTTTTTAAAAGGCGATTTTTAAGCGATTTAAGCGACTTTAACATTTTGAATGAATTCGGATTCAGAAAAATAAAAAAGATGGCTCTGAATAGAATAAAAACATTGATTTACATTTGTAATTTACATTTGTAATTTGATCTACCTGCAATATTGTCAGTTAAGGTATTTACTTTTGAATATTATTTAATTAAATATAATAATCAACTGTAATTTAGGCATTAATGTATTATTATATGAATTAATTATTCAATTTATCTTTAAGAAAATACGTCAGTTCATGGTGAAAATTTATAATTGTATATTGTAAATTATTGATTTATATTTGTAAAATGGAACTTAAAAATCGAATTCTCGAAATCATGGAAAAATCAGGGCTTACACCCTCTGAATTTGCCGACAAAATTGAAGTACAGCGATCCGCCATTTCGCACATCACTTCGGGACGTAATAAACCAAGTTTGGAATTTCTCATTAAAATCAAAAGCTCTTTTCCGGAAATCGATACAGATTGGTTGGTTTTTGGAACTGAAAAAAAAACGAAATCCCATGAAATTTTGGAGAAAGATGAAAATATGGAAAGTACAACGGACTCCTATCCTACTCTTTTTGAATTGTTCAATACCGATGAAAAAATTGAAAAATTAGTACCTGAAAACATTCCTGAACATGTACCTACAGAAGTGGAGATTTCTTCCCAAGAAAAGAAAATGGTGCGTGCATTGCTTTTTTTCAGTGACGGAACGTTTGAAGAATTTGTTTCGGCTAAATAAATTGAGATTTTTAGAAATTTCGTTACATTAGTACCGACTATGAATTTTTTAGCCCATCAATATTTATCTTTCCAACTCCCTGCTATTCAATTAGGTAATTTATACGGCGAAATCGTCAGAGGAAAAGATTATCTTGATTTTCCCTTGGATTTACAGAAAGGAATTCTTCTTCATCGCGAAATCGATACTTTTACGGACTCGCATGATGCTGTGAAAAACAGCACTCGACGATTCCATGCAAAATACGGAAAGTATGCACCTGTGATTGTAGATGTGCTTTATGACTACATTTTAATTCAGAATTGGGAAAAATATTTAGAAGTTGATTTTGAGGAATTTGTGACAGGATGTTATGATTTATTCCGACTTCATTTTGAAACTTTTCCTCCACAGCTTCAATTCATCATCAAACATCTTTTGAAATACGATTGGTTTCACAATTATACTTCGCTTGAAGGAATTCAGCAAACACTTAGAGGCATCAGCCAAAGAAGCAAGTTTCCTAACAATATAGAGGAATCCGTAGTTGAATTTGAATTATTTGAAGACGAATTGACAGAAGACTTTCATCGGCTTTTCCCTGATTTAGTGAAGCATTGTCAATTATTTTTAGCCACATAAATTTCAAATTAATTTATAACAAACTGATTATTAATTGATTAATATCAATAGAGAATTTTCTTTAGTAGTGATTGATTTTTGTTCGTTTATTAGAATTCAAATTATTTAGGTTCTAATTACTACATTCTCCAATTGACTTCTTTACATATCAAACGAATATTGTATTTTTAGCCGTCAAACAAAAAAAGATGGATTTACAGTTTAACCAACGAGAAGATAAAAACAAACTTCAGGTTTCCGAATTACGTAAAAAATTAGCCGAAATCTATTTGGGCGGAGGAAAAAAGCGAATCGAAAAACACAAAGAAAAAGGAAAATTAACGGCACGCGAACGTATCAAATACCTTTTGGACAAAGGAAAACAGAGCATCGAAATCGGTGCGTTTGCCGGTTATGAAATGTATGAAGAGGACGGTGGATGTCCGAGCGGAGGTGTAGCAGTGGTCATCGGATATGTTTCTGGAAAACAATGCATAGTCGTTGCCAATGATGCGACCGTAAAAGCAGGTGCATGGTTTCCAATTTCCGGAAAAAAGAATTTGAGAGCGCAGGAAATAGCGATGGAAAACCGTTTGCCCATTATTTATTTGGTGGATAGCGCGGGCGTTTATCTGCCGATGCAAGCCGAAATTTTTCCGGATAAAGAACATTTTGGACGTATTTTCCGAAACAACGCTATCATGAGCTCGATGGGCATTACCCAAATTGCTGCGGTAATGGGAAGTTGTGTTGCCGGGGGAGCTTATCTGCCCATCATGAGTGATGAAGCAATGATCGTCGATAAAACAGGTTCCATTTTTCTTGCCGGAAGTTATTTGGTAAAAGCGGCAATCGGAGAAGACATTGATAATGAAACGCTTGGAGGCGCAACGACGCATTGCGAAATTTCAGGCGTGACGGATTACAAAGCCAAAGATGATCAAGATGCTTTGGATCGAATTAAATCCATCATGGGTAAAATCGGTGATTATGATAAAGCCGGATTTAACCGAATCGAATCGGTCAAACCTGCTTTGGACGAATCTGAAATTTATGGAATTCTCCCTGTTTCCAGAGCGGAACAATATGATATGTACGAAATCATCAAGCGATTGGTAGACAATTCGGAATTTGACGAATACAAAGGCGATTATGGAAAATCCCTGATTTGCTGTTATGCTCGCATTGACGGTTGGGCAGTTGGAATTGTGGCAAATCAACGAAAAATCGTAAAATCGAAAAAGGACGGAATGCAGTTTGGTGGTGTGATTTATTCGGATTCTGCCGATAAAGCGACACGATTTATTGCGAATTGTAACCAGAAAAAAATTCCTTTGGTCTTTTTGCAGGATGTAACCGGATTTATGGTCGGTTCGAAATCGGAACACGGCGGTATCATCAAAGACGGCGCAAAAATGGTGAATGCGGTATCGAATTCGGTTGTTCCGAAATTTACCGTTGTCGTTGGGAATTCGTATGGAGCAGGAAATTATGCGATGTGTGGAAAAGCGTATGATCCTCGTTTGATTTTTGCATGGCCTTCAGCTCAATTGGCCGTAATGGGTGGCGAACAAGCCGCAAAAGTGCTTTTACAGATTCAGGAAGCGACTTTAAAAGCCAAAGGAGAAACAATTGACGAAAAGAAAAAACAAGAATTATTGGATGAAATTACCGAACGCTATACCAAGCAAACAAGTCCCTATTATGCTGCTGCCCGAATCTGGACGGATGCGGTAATTGAGCCGATAGACACACGTAAATGGATTTCGATGGGAATTGAAGCAGCCAACCATGCTCCTATCGAAAAACCGTTTAATCTGGGTGTAATTCAGACTTGATTTTTGAAAGTTTAAAGTTAGAAACCTTGTCAAGGTTAATATCACTTAACCTTGACAAGGTTTTGAATTCAACTATATTTACCCCTGAAATCCTCATCATAAAATGAATACAGAACATACTTGCAAAAACTGCGGACACGAAATAGCCGAAAATTTTTGTCCGAATTGCGGTCAGAAAAAATACAGACGCATCGATCGTAAATACATCATCGAAGAAGCGCAATATTCATTACTCCATACTAACAAAGGATTTTTGTATTCGGTAAAAAATATTCTAAAAAACCCTGGAAAAACCGCAAGAGAATTCATCGAAGGAAACCGTGTTAAGCATTACAAACCTATTTTATTGGCGTTTGTGTTAAGTGGTATTTCTGCTTTTATTTCAATTAAATTCATTGGAATTTATAAAGCAATGGAAAGTATGACCGTAAATGGCAAAAGCGTAAACTCACCCCAGATGCAGGAAGTAATGTCTTATGTAACAAGCTATAATTCATTTATAGCATTATTAATGATTCCATTTTTCGCTTTGTTGACAAAATCCTTATTTTACAAATGGGGAAATAATTATTATGAGCATGTAGTGATGAATGCATTTTTTCAATCCTATTATACCATCATCTACATTCTGATACTTTATCCGATAATGTTTTTTCTAAAAGATGATTATAATTGGATCATGACTATGATGGGGATAGCATTCATCATATTACCATTTTTATTGATTTGGTTTTTCAAAGGATTCTATGAAAATCGAAAGTTGAGTACTATTACTTTAAGAGTTATCTCAATGTTTGTAATTTTTGGAGTTCTATATTTTGGTATAATTTTTATTGCAATCATAATCAATTTGATTCTGAATCCCGAAGCGCCCCAGCAAATACAATAGAATACTTCAAACTACAATAAAACCTTTGGTTAACAAAAGAGCGTGTTAGAACAATGTGTAAAATAATAATGAAATGTCACTCACTATGGAAAGTGGTATTACTAATTAAACTAAAAATTTCACTCAACCGATAGCCTCCTAACTATCCGATTTAGGAAATTCTCATTTCTGTTTTTTAAGAAAGAAAGTCCTATATAGTTCTTAAATTTACTTCCAAAATTCATCCTCCCATTCATCGATCAAGGGTTCCTGATGCATTTC
>CALLXZ010000330.1 GCA_937875605.1 uncultured Moheibacter sp. | reverse complement strand
TGCGCAACGAAAAGGATAACAAATGTTTTTTTTAGGAATTTCCAGATTTTTCTCATCTTTCTTTGTAAACTTCAATTTTAAAAAAATTGAAATTCTGTTTAAAATATCCCAATATCAGTTCGGTAATATTCATAGTCAAAATGAATTTTCTTGACATTTTCATAAGCCATTTTTCGGGCTTCTTCCATCGTCTCACCTAATCCAACCACGTTTAAAACACGACCACCTGAAGTCAAAATCTGACCATTGGACTCTTTTGCGCCGGCTATGAAATAGGGACAATCTACTTTTTCCAATCCTCTGATTTCAAACCCTTTTTCGTAGTTTAGAGGATAACCACCCGAAACCATCACCACGCAACAAGCCTGTTTTTGGGAGAATTTTAATTCGAAACTTTCTCCTTTATTGGATTTCGTAACCACTTCATATAAATCATTTTCTAACAATGGTAGAGTCGTTTGCGTCTCCGGATCACCCATCCGCAGATTGTATTCGAGAAGATAAACTCCTTTCGTTGTAATCATCAATCCAAAGAAAATCACTCCGGAAAACAATAGATTTTCTGCAATTAATCCATTAAGAGTTGGTTGCAAAATATCGGATTCAAATGCTTCAAAATGTTCTCTTTTAAACGAAGGATTAGGAGCTAAAACACCCATTCCACCTGTGTTTAGTCCCGTTTCTCCTTCGCCAATTTTCTTATGATCTTTTGCCGAAATAAAAGGAACAATTTCTTTTCCGTTAAAAAAAGATAAAATCGAAGCTTCAAAACCTTGTAAAAATTCTTCAATTACCACCTCATTTCCTGCCTCTCCAAAGGCTTTGTCTTCCATGATATCCAAAACCGCTTTTTTGGCTTCTTCAAAATCCTGACAAATGATAACACCTTTTCCGGCAGCTAAACCAGATGCTTTGACCACAATCGGATAGGATTGTGTTTCTAAATATTCAATCGCCAACATAGGTCCCTGAAAAGTTTTATAAGCAGCCGTTTTCACACCGTGTTTCGCCATAAATTCTTTTGCAAATGCTTTACTGGCCTCCAATTGTGCTGCTTTTCTATCGGGTCCGAAAACATCTAATCCGACAGCTTGAAATAAATCCACAACGCCACGAGAAAGTTCATCTTCCGGTCCGACAAAAGTCAAATCAATATTTTCAGATTGAGCAAAATCCCGCATTTCTTCAAGTGAATTCAGCAAAACATTGGTTCCGATTTGGGCGGTTCCGGCATTTCCGGGAATGAAAAAAAGGTCTAATTCCTCTCCTTTCTTTTTAAAATCTTCTGCAAATTTCCATCCGATTGCGTGTTCGCGACCGCCGGAGCC
>CALLXZ010000329.1 GCA_937875605.1 uncultured Moheibacter sp. | reverse complement strand
TTCCACTTGGAAGATATCTTTTGGTTTTTCTTCTCCGGTTTTATAATCAATAATCGTACAATTATTTCCATCCAAAACGATTCGGTCCGGACGAAATACTTCTCCCAGATCATTCACGAAATCTCGTTCGTTCAAAACTTTTTTATCATCGGAATAATAGGTTTTTAATTCCGGATGCTGAACGATTTCCAATATTTTATTTTTTAATTCAGGAAGTTCTTCCTGCGTTATCTCGCCTGAAATCAATGCCGATTTCAGGGTTGGTTCAATATCTTTTTCCGTCAAAACAAATTTCATCAACCCATGCACCAAATCGCCATAAACGATTTCTTTTTTCTTTTTCCAACGTTTGGAAGATTCACGGCTGATTTCGAGTCGGCTTTCCCATTCTTCAAATTCAAACGGAATTTCTTCCGTAACCAATTCCTTCATTTTGGGAATTGAAATTCGATTTTTTTCTCCTTTTAAAGCCAATTCATTTTCACCTTGAAATTGTTGATTGAAATAAGTTGCCATTCCGGTACCTTCCTTATTCGTTTTTTCGGTAATGATGTAGAGTTGTTCCACAGCGCGAGTGGTGGCAACGTAGAGCATATTGAGGTTGTCAAATAAAAATTCGTTTCGTTCTTTCTGGATGATTTCTTTGATTTCGTCTGAAACTTCTTCCAAATTTCCAAATCCGTTTACGATAAATTCGTCAAAGGGTAGTTCTTCATTTTTCACCGGAATCCAAAATTGGGAAGGCATCATCCGATCGCCCCAATCGGCAAAAGGTAAAATGACGACCGGGAATTCAAGACCTTTGGATTTGTGGATGGTCATCAGATTTATGGCATTTACACCTTCTGGTGAAGAAATGCTGAGTGTTTCTTTTTGTAAATCCCAATCTTCCAAAAACCGGGTTAAACTGTATTCATTTTGAGTAGAATGTTCCAAAACATAATCCAAAAAGTATTGCAAATACGAACTTCCATTTTTTCCAAATCCCAGAATTTCAATCGTTTTTTCGGTAAAATCATACAAGGAAATGGAAGGTTTATTTACAAAATCAATGTCGATTTGATGGGCAAATAAAAATTCTTTCAGAGCCTTTAGATCTTTTTTTACAACGGTTTGGATTTCGGCTGTAATATCTTGGTTATCAAAATTTTTGATTTGATTTAGTTTCAATAAAAACTGAGCTTTGGAAACATAATCTTCTTCATTTGAAATTGTTTTGAGAAATAATTCAATCAATTGAATTTCAGGTGAATTTATTAAAAGAAGTGATTCGGCAGATAGAATTGGAATTCCTTTTTCAGAAAGAAATTCGGCTATCATTTTTCCTTGTGCTTTTGTGCGGTGAAGAATTGTGATTTCATTAAATTCAAAACCTTGTCCGATGATAGAATCGATGTTTTTCACAACTTGTTCCAGTGTGTCCGATTGATATTGTTCATTTCCGTCTGACTTCAGAAGATAATTCAACTGAACATATCCGCCTTTTTTATCGTTAATTTCTTGCCGGTTTCCGCTTTCGTAAAGCGTTTTATAATTTTCAATTTTCAGGGATTCTGAAATTTTGGAGTAGAAATCATTATTGAATTCAATAATTTTATCATAGCTGCGCCAATTTTTGGGAAGATTCTCCACGTTTATGTTCAGTGATTCACTTTCATTGATCAGACCGATCATTTGCTCCGGATTTCCGCCACGCCATCTATAAATGGATTGTTTGGCATCGCCCACGAGCATTACCGTATCAGAACCGGCACGGGCATTTTCTACCAACGGCAATAAATTTTGCCACTGAAGCGTAGAAGTATCCTGAAATTCATCGATGAAATAATGATGAAATCGGTTTCCAATTCGCTCATAAATAAATCCGCTGGGTTGTTTTTGGAGATTGGAACTGATGAGTTTGTTGAATTCCGAAATGAGCAAAACGTTATTATCTTCTTTGATAGTTTCGACTGCTTTTTCGACTTCGTTTAGGATGCTCATCGAAGCAATAGTTTTCTGGACCCCTTCCCAAACAGGTAAATCACTTAAGATGTCAACCGATTCATAAAACAGGTTTTTTATTTCGGGAAAAATTTGTTCAATTGCAGAAGAAGCGGAAGGCAAAGCTTTTGCCGAAGCAAATTTTTTCAGATCGGTATTTTGAATGTTTTTTTTATGAGTATCAGTAGGAAGTTCAAATTTCTCATTTAAGAATTTACTGAAAAATCCGGGAATTCCATTTCTCCCACCTGAAAATTCATCGGCTTGTAGATGATTTTCTTGGATCAGTGAAAAAAAGTTTTTTGCATTTTCTTTTAATTGATTTTTTTTTCGGGAAACGTTTTGATAGACCGTTTTGCGGAATTGGTTAAATTCTTTTAAATCGTATTTTTGAAGTTGTGCAATTTTTTCAATATGGGTATCGGAATACAAACTTTTTGCATTGGAAATGAGTTCGCGTGTGATGTCCCAAGTTCGGTTTTCGTTGAGGTTGTCTAAGGCAATTTCGATCAGAACAGAAGTCAAAAGTTCGTCATCTCCAATTTTTGAAAATAGTTGATCGACAGATTCTTCCAGTAATTTATTGAGTTCCATTTCCACATTAAAATTCGACGAAAGTCCTAAATCCTGCGCAAATGATTTCATCAGCCGAAGGTTAAATTTATCAATCGTACTGACGGAAAATCGAGAATAATTATGAAGAATTTGTTTTAGTATTAATTTTGAACGAAGATGGACGGTTTCGGGACTTAATTGTAATTCATCTGCCCATTTTTCCAATTCTTTGTTTTCGGGAAAATTTTCTTGAGAAAATCGGATCAGCTGACTCAATATTCTTTCTTTCATTTCGTTTGCCGCTTTGTTCGTAAACGTGATGGCAAGGATGGATTCAAACGCAGACGGACTGGGATGGGACAGGAGAATGGACAAATATTCTTTGACCAAAGTATAGGTTTTTCCCGCTCCGGCAGAAGCGTTGTAAATTTTAAATTCGTTGGGCTTAAGCAAAATCTTTTTTGGCTAATTTACAGTTTAATTTTCTGTCTTTAACCGGAAGAAGAAACTTACCTTTTGAGTTTTATTGTTTTTACATCAAAATTGTGATTTTCTCTTTTTTCGAGAACATTTTCTTTTATCCATTCAAGACAATCTTTAAACGATTTGAAAGAATGTGCTTCATCTACAAGTTTGGGTAATAATTCGATTTTTCGCATTAAATATTCGGGTTGTTTTTGAATTCCAACAATCAGAATTTCAATGTCTTTCTTTTCAATTTCGATGAAAATATCCTCTAAAGCATAGAGTCCGCTTTGATCTATGTAAGGGACTCGATCCATACGAACTACGACATAGTCGATGCGTTTGGGGATTTGCGCAGACAGAAGTTGTAAATCATTGGTTGAACCAAAGAAAATGGGGCCTTCCAAATGTTTGATAAATATATTATTTCTTAATTCTTCCGGAAAATGTTTCTCGTCGTCCCAGGGCAATTCGGAATATTTTCCGGACTCTCCCAAACCGGATTGTTTGACTGAAATTTCCCCCATTTGTTTCATGAAAATCAGCGCAGAAATCATCAAGCCAACGCCAACGGCAATTACTAAATCAAAGAAAATGGTCAATAACATTACGACAAACATCACCACTACGTCACCGATAGGCATTTTCCCTATCGCTTTCAGACCTTTATAATCCATAATTCCGATTCCGACCGTTATTAAAACACCCGATAAAACCGCTGAGGGAATTAGGGATGCAATTGGGGCAAGTGCTAAAAGGATGGAAAGCAAAAGGAGTGCAGCCACAATTCCGGAAATTCTCGTTTTTCCACCGGAATTTATGTTGACCAAAGTCCGGATGGTGGCGGAAGCTCCCGGAATTCCGCCTAATAAAGCGGACATGCTGTTTCCTACGCCCTGCGAAATCAACTCCTGGCTGCTGTTATGGCGTGTTTTGGTCATATTGTCCACGATGACTGAGGTGAGTAAAGAGTCAATCGAACCCAATAATGCTAAGGATACAATTGCCATCACAAATGGACTGATGTCACGGAAATGAAATTGGGTAAAAAGATCAAAATGAAGTGGTGGGAATCCTTGCGGGATTTTATCGATCGTATATAAATTTATCCCAAATAAAATAGCAACTAATGAGACCAAAATCAGTGCTATCAAAGTTGTAGGAATGGATGAAGTTATGGTTTTCATCCTATTTATAAAAACATTTTTACTCGGGATTTTTTTAATTAAACGCTGGAATCCATAAATGACAATTAGGGTAAAAATAACGAAAATGAATTCGATATAATTGAAATTCAGAAAGCCTCGATGGATATTTTTCAGGATACCGATCGGTGATTTTACCTGACTTTTGCTGATGTTGATGGATTCTTCTATGATTTGGTCTTCCGTAATTCTTTTGGCAATTTGAACTTTACTTTCAACGCCGCTTAAATCCTTTAGTGTGATAGCTTCATCAGAATTACTTCC
>CALLXZ010000328.1 GCA_937875605.1 uncultured Moheibacter sp. | reverse complement strand
ATAACTAATTAACCTCTTTCACTAACGAACAAAAACCTTCACGACGAAGGGTCTTCTCTACTTTCTCCCATCTAACCAAAAACCAATGAATGAATTAAAAGATTCTGATAATGGTAGAAATTGAAATTCAAATAGAATCGTATAATTGATTAAATTTGAATTTCAGCTGCCATTTTATTCTAAATCAACTCTCTCTATGAAAGCACTTCATTTTTATATCGCTTCTTTTTTCCTGATATCTCCCTTTCTAACAGCACAAGAAGAGCCGATTATTCGTAAAATCGATTCATTGAATCTGGAAGTGCCTTATGAAAAACGAATTGAAACAACAGCTTTCAACCTGAACAAATACCTTCGAAATGCAAAAGAAGCAGCATCCGCCGATTATCAAAAAGGAATGGCTGATTCGTATAATAACATTTCTCTGATTTATTTCTACCAAAGCAAATACGACCTCAGTACACAATATTTCTTTAAAGCCATCAAACTTTACGAAGCCCTTAAACTGAATGGCGAAGCCGGGAATCTTTATTCGCTGTATGGGTATCGTTTACGTAATAAAGACATCCAAAAATCTATCGATTATATGCAGAAAGGCATCAAGCTCGCAGAAAAAGCAGGTGCTAATTTTGAATTGATGGGAATGTATGACAATTATGGTTTAGTAAAAGAAGCCAATCAAGAGCCGGACAGTGCCGAATATTATTTCAAAAAGGCACTTTTCATGAAAAAATCAGCCAACGACCAAACGGGAATTCCTTACAGCTTAAATAAACTGGGAACACTTTATGCAGGATTGGGACAATTTGAAAAAGCAAAACCTCTTTTTGATGAAGCTTATCAAATTCGTCTTAAATTAAAAGACAAAGTCGGAATTGCAGAAAATCTTAGCTTTTATGGTACGTTTTACGAAATGCAGGGGGAAACTTCAGCAGCCATTTCTTATTTTAAACAAGCTTTACAAGCCAGTAAAGATGCCGGCTATAGGTGGCTGACTCATCGGATTTATGAAGCACTTTCTACCAATTATGAACAATCTAATCAATTTGCGGAAGCCCTGAATTACCACAAACAATATACGGCTTACAAAGACAGCATTTACAATCTTGAAACGACCACTAATCAGAAAGAAATTGAAATTCAATTTGAAACCGAAAAAAAAGAAAAACAAATCCTCGAACAGCGTGCGGAGTTAGCAGAAAACAAATTAAAAATCGAACAAAAAAACCAATGGCTCTACGCACTTGGGTTTTTGGCAGTTTTATTGGGATTAATTGGATATCAGATTTATAGAACCCAAAAACTGAAGAACAAACAATTACAAAAGGAAAATCAATTAAAAGATGCGCTTATCCGCATCGAAACCCAGAACAAAGTTCAGGAAGAGCGACTTCGGATTTCACGGGATCTGCATGACAACATCGGTTCGCAGTTGACTTTTATTATTTCTTCGCTTGACAATCTTAAATTTCAATTGAATAAAGAAAATCCTGAAGCCGGAAAACGAATTGAAAGCATCAACGATTTCACCAGAAATACCATCACGGAACTGCGCGATACGATTTGGGCAATGAACAAAGAAAATATTCATTTTTCGGACTTGAAAGTACGTATCAATAATTTTTTGGAGAGTGCCAAATCTCATGTACAGCAAACGCATTTTGAAGTAGACATGAAAAAATCTATCGATGAAAACCATTCATTTACTGCATTTGCAGGCGTTAATTTATATCGTATCATCCAGGAAGCCGTAAACAATTCCATCAAACATGCCGATGCTACCGAAATCAAAGTCGCATTTGAAAAAATCGATCAGCATTTTGAAGTAAGAATTTCAGATAATGGAAAAGGAATAGACCAACGAAAAATTGAAGCCGGAAACGGATTTCAGAACATGCACAAACGGATTTCAGAAATAGGTGGGGAATTAGTCATAAAATCGACACCTGAATCAGGTACAATATTAAAAATTATTTTTTAGAATTGAGAGTCATAAAACCAATGGAATTCTTCAGAACCAGTTCATCGGATGAAACGAATGATTAACTTTGCTTTCTTGTAGAATTTTCTGAAATGAATTACAAACAAACCGTTGATTGGTTATACGAAAAACTTCCAATGTTTCAACGCGCAGGCGTATCTGCCTATAAAAAAGATTTGGGCAATATCACGGCATTGATGTACCATCTTGGAAATCCGCATACCCAATTCAAATCAATCCATGTCGCCGGAACCAACGGAAAAGGAAGTACTTCCCATTTGCTTGCTTCCGTTCTGCAAGACTCAGGCTATAAAACGGGGTTGACGACTTCTCCGCATTTGAAAGATTTCAGAGAACGAATTCGTGTGAATGGAAAAATCTGTCCGGAAGAATTTATTATAGAATTTGTGCGAAAAAATGGAGAATTCATCGAATCACTGAAAGCTTCTTTTTTTGAAGTTTCCATCGCGATGGCATTTGAATATTTCGCTAAAGAAAAAGTAGATATTGCGGTCATCGAAACAGGATTGGGTGGTCGTTTGGATTCAACCAATATCATCACGCCTGTTTTATCGGTGATTACCAATATCGGTTTGGATCACATGAGTATTTTAGGTGACACCTTACCGGAAATTGCATTGGAAAAAGCGGGAATCATCAAACCAAATATTCCGGTTGTAATTGGCGAATCCAACACTGAAATCCATTCGGTTTTTGTGCAAAAAGCCAAAGAAACCGGATCTGAAATCGTATTTGCAGAAGATTTTAATCATCCCGAATATGAATCGGATTTAATTGGAATTTATCAGAAAAAAAACAAAAAAACGGTTTTGACGGCTATCGATGTTTTGCGAAAATCTGGATTTGAAATTCCAGAAAAATCGATTCTAAAAGGATTTCTCCAAGTTATTTCCACAACAGGCTTACGGGGAAGATGGGAGATTTTGCAGAAAAATCCGCTTATCGTAGCAGACACGGCACATAATCCGCATGGATTAGTGGAGATAAAGAAACAATTGGAAATAACCGATTATGAAAATTTGCATTTGGTTTTAGGATTTGTAAATGACAAAGATGTTTTATCGATTCTGAATTTCTTTCCTTCAACTGCTCATTATTATTTTTCAGCGCCCGATGTTCCTCGAAAATTACTAATTGAAGAATTGAAAAAAATAATTCCTGAAAGTTGGAAGGCAAATTATTATCGTACAGTTAAAGAAGCATTAATTGCTGCTAAAACCTCTGCTCAATCTCAGGATTTGATTTATATAGGTGGCAGTACATTTGTGGTAGCGGAAGTGATTTGAATTCAAATCAAAATTTAACTACATTCCTCAAGGAACAAATATCAAAAATATGTAGTTTAAGATTTGGTAGACGAAATTGATTTTGGATGTAATTCTTCATCATCAACACATTTG
>CALLXZ010000327.1 GCA_937875605.1 uncultured Moheibacter sp. | reverse complement strand
TTTGTAATTTATAAAAAGTAAGGATTCTACAAATGAAGTATAGACAAAATACTTATTTTATCTTTTTGACAATTAATCAATAGGAATACAAAAAACAAAATGGAAAAATATTTCATCAAAATAAAACAAAGAAAAAACTGAATTATTATTGAGAAAAAATAAAAAAACCTCCAAGGTTTTAAAACTTCGGAGGTTTGAAATCGTAATTTCTCAATTAACCCAAAACTCATAACATTTAATGAAGAAAATGACGCATTCCGGTAAATACCATCGGAATTCCTTTTTCATTACAAGCATCAATGCTTTCCTGATCTTTCATAGAACCACCCGGCTGAATCAATGCAGTAATGCCGTTTTCGGCTGCAAAATCGACCGTGTCACGGAATGGAAAAAAGGCATCGGAAGCCAAAACCAATTCTTCGGTTTGAACTTTTTTAGCACGTTCGATGGCTTGTTGCGCTGCCCAGATTCGGTTGGTTTGTCCGCCGCCGATTCCAAATGCTTGTCCGTTTGTAGCAACCACAATTGCATTTGATTTAACCCATTTCACAATTTTCTGCGCAAAAACCAAATCGATCATTTGCTTTTCGGTTGGTTGTTTTTCGGTTACGACTTTTAAATCGGTAGAAAACTGATTATCCACACTTTGAACCAAAAGTCCGCCGTCTACTTTTGCATAGCTAACTCTGTCCGAAACCGGATTTTTCACTTTGATGATACGTAGGTTTTTCTTCGATGCAAAAACCTGCATTGCTTCGTCTGTGAAACTCGGAGCTATAACAATTTCCAAAAAGATTTTGTTTAATTCTTCCGCAGTTGTTTTATTGACTTCTGCGTTGAAAGCGATGATTCCTCCGAAAATAGAAACCGGATCGCATTCGTACGCTTTCTGATACGCTTCATCTACCGAATTCCCTATCGCAACTCCGCAAGGTGTAGAATGTTTCACGGCACAACACGTAATCTCCTCAAACTCAGAAACCACTTTAAATGCCAAATCCATATCGCGAATATTGTTAAACGAAAGTTCTTTTCCTTGCAGATATTCGAAATCTTTCATCGCTCCGTTTCGGGTTTTATCAACATAATAAGCCGCTTTCTGATGCGGATTCTCGCCATAACGCAAATCCATTACTTTCTCATAGGAAGACTCCAGAAAATGCGGAAATTCATCGTTCAAAATATAGGAAGAAATCGCAGCATCATAAGCCGATGTCAGATTGAAAACTTTTCCTGCCAATAATCGTCTTGTTTCCAATAAAGTTGAGCCCTTTTCTTCGATTTCCTGTTGGACTTTTGTATAATCATTTGCATCTGTCAGAACCGTTACATCATAATAATTCTTAGCAGACGAACGCAACATGGAAGGTCCTCCAATATCGATGAATTCAATCATTTCGGCTTCCGAAAGTCCGGTATTCATTTTCGCAAAGAACGGATACAAATTCACCACCACGATGTCAATCGGGTTGATGTTGTGTTCCGCTAAAGTCTGCATGTGCTTTTC
>CALLXZ010000326.1 GCA_937875605.1 uncultured Moheibacter sp. | reverse complement strand
ATGATCCGGTCAAACAATTGATGGATTCCGTTCGGGTTTTTAATAATTCATTTGCAATTTCGAAAGTGGACTCGCTTAATGAAAAAGATTTTAATCAAGTGAAGGGTAAATTCATGACCGGATATTTTCTGAACAATGAATTGAATTTGGTTGAAGTTCATGAAAATGCACAAGCCCTGAATTTTGTGGATGATGAAGATGCTGAAACTAAAAAGAAAGAAAGAATAGGGATTAATACTTCCGACTGTGGAATTATAGAAGCCGAAGTAAAAGGAAGTGAAGTCGAAGTATTGGCTTGTCGGATTCACGCAACTTCTAAACTTTATCCTGAATCCAAACTCCCTGAAAAATCCCGTTATCTGAAAGATTTTAAATGGCGTGGCGATGAAAAAATGTACAGATGGCAGGATATTTTTGATAATCCTCCAGACTATTTAGAAGTGAAAATAAAAGAGAATTCCACCGAAACCAATGAAGTAGAAAGAATTGATTTGGATGAATTAATGAATTCAAAAACAACCGAACAAGAAACTTCGGAGCCGTCACAAGCAGAAACGATTCCGGATGAAACAAATTTACCTGTTCAAAATTCGGAAGAACCCATAAAAGAAAATGAAGAATAATCCGTTTTAGATTAGTAATTTTACTTTTTTAAATTTGGAAGACTGAAAACCGCAATTGCAATGAAAAAACTTAGATTCTTATTATTACCCCTGTTAATTATAATTTCCAGCTGTTATATATACAAACCTTATCAGGCAAAAGATACAGAGGAATTAGCTTCAAATTCATCTCCTTCAAAGGTTGGAGCCGTTTCATTACGTGATGAAAAAGGTGCAGTCAATAAACCCCCAAACTCAAAACAGGAAATAGAGAAAAAACAAAAAGCAGATGCTGCTATCATAGAAGAAAAAGGTAAAATGGAGCGGCAGGAAAATCAAAAGAATACTTCTCCTGATGCAGGAAAATCAGATGCTCCAGGAAACAGCAGAACGCAATCTTTTTCTAAAAATTTAGATCCTGAACTTAGTGAGAAAAATTCCAAATCTGAAAAGACTCTTTCTAATGCCCAATCAGATGAAACCGACAGTATTAAAATTAAAATTCAACCCAATAAATATTATAAAATTGCGGTAGAAGGAAAAAATTATAAAATTCAGGCAGATCAGTGGGAAGGCGATACGTTGGTTTCCCATATCCTTCGTAAACCTAAAAAAGTACTTCGATTCCATAAAGACCAAATCGATGAAGAAGCATTACAAGAAAGAAGATTTTCCAAAGCTTATTCTGATTTATTTACAGTAGGAGCGTATGTAGCTGGAGGAGCTGCTGTTTTATTGTTGGTTTTATAATGAATTCTTCACAAGTAAAAAACGATTTTTTTAAATATCAGGCAAAAACAACTCCTTTTGCATCTGGATTTGAAGTTGATTTCGCAAAAGGAAGTTACATCTACGGAAAGGACGGAAAACGTTATCTGGATTTTGCAGCAGGTGTTTCAGCCAACACTTTGGGGCATTCTTTTCCCCGAGTCATTCAAGCCATAAAAGATCAGGCAGAGCGTCATCTTCATGTGATGGTATATGGCGAATATGCACAGGAAAAGCCGGTTGAATTATGCCGGAAATTGGCAGAAATTCTACCAGATCCTCTGAATACAACTTATCTGGTCAATTCCGGAACGGAGGCGATTGAAGCTTCCATGAAATTGGCAAAAAGATATACCGGAAGAGAAGAAATCATTGCCTGTAAAAATGCTTATCACGGAAATACACAAGGTTCGCTCAGTTTGGCGGGAAGAGAAGAAAAAAAACGAGCATTTCGTCCGCTTTTGCCCATGATTGATTTCATCGAATTTAATTCTGAATTGGATTTGAATAAAATTACAAATAAAACAGCCGGAGTCGTATTGGAAACCATTCAGGGCGCATCCGGATTTCGGTTGCCACAAAATGATTATTTGAAAAAATTAAAAAAACGGTGTGAAGAAGTTGGAGCGCTGTTAATTTTGGATGAAATTCAACCCGGATTTGGACGAACCGGAAAATTGTTTGCATTTGAACATTATGATGTCGTTCCCGATGTTTTGGTTATGGGGAAAGGAATGGCGAGTGGTATGCCTATTGGTGCTTTTACAGCAAGTGCCGAAATAATGGATTCACTTTCTCATCATCCGACTTTGGGACATATCACGACTTTTGGTGGAAATCCGGTTGTGGCAGCGGCTGCGTTAGCTACTTTGGATGAATTGATGGAAGCCGATTGGATGAATCAAATTGATGAAAAGGAAAAATTATTCAGAGAACTTTTGGTTCATTCAAAAATTAAAACGGTTCATGGTCGAGGTTTGATGCTCGCTCCGGAATTGGAATCGGAAGAATATGCCTTAGAAGTCGCTGCTAAATGTATGGAGAAAGGGCTAATCGTTTTTTGGCTAATGTACAGCATTCAAAATCTGAGAATTACACCACCCATCACGATTTCTGAAGATGAAATCAGAGAAGGTTGTCAAATTATTTTAGAAGTTTTAGACGAAATTTGATGGTAGATGGATGTAGAATGAAAAACTATAATTAAGTAACTCTCAACATATAACTCAAAACAAAAAACACATGAATGAATTATCCCAAAAAATCGATGAGAATATCGCAAGAGTTGCAGACTTTCCTCAAAAAGGAATTCAATACAAAGACATCACATCCTTATTTCAACAGCCAGAACTTTGTAATGAAATGGTGGAAGTTTTTGCCGAATTTTCGCGAGGAAAAGTGGATGCAGTTTGTGGAATTGAGAGTCGAGGTTTTTTATTCGGATTACTCATTGCTCAAAAATTAAATTTACCCTTTGTTTTGATTCGAAAACAAGGGAAATTACCACCTCCGACTATTGCAGAATCCTACGCCTTGGAATATGGAAATGCGACAATCGAAGTTCAGTCGCAATACATCGCTAAAGGTCAGAAATTTCTGATTCACGATGATGTCTTAGCAACAGGCGGGACAGCAGAAGCCACTGCAAGGTTGATTGAAAAATGTGGCGGAATTGCAGCACAGTTTAGTTTCATTGCCGAATTGTCATTTTTAAATGGAAAGGAAAAATTGAATTCGTTTACAGATGAAATTCAGAGTTTAATTCGTTATTAATAATCAGATACATTCCTACGAGGAGATGTAACGAAGTGGCAATCCAAATACAGTTTATAGGATTTCCGCGCTTTATTTCATTCCGTTTCCGATGATCAAGTACGTATCATTTTGACTGTAAAGTGTTAATGTTTTATACATTTTAGATTTGAGATTCTAATTAGGATAAACTTTATCAAATACAAAAAAAAAGAGAGGTCTTACGTTAATTTTTCTAATGCTTCCAAAACAGAATTCAGAAAATTCACTTGATTTCCCTGATTACTTTCATAAATGAAATCTTTCAAACTTTTAGAATTAAATTCAGAAAAACCTCCAATTATTACCAGTTTCATTCTGTAATTAGAAAATTTCTGAAGGATTTCTCCTGCCATTCCATTTTTCAAATCAAAAAAATCTGGAGTTAAATTATGTTTATGAAGAATTAATGTATTAAACCCTTGATAATAAACATTTCCCATCAAATCCAAGCCGTCTTGTTCATTTCCGATCAGAATTTCATCTGAAATGATTTCAGCAATTTGAGAATTATTTATGTCGTGGGATTTGATTTGCATTTTTATTTTTCAATTTCTTTCAGACTTTCCATCTTTTTGTGTGCAAGAAATCCTTTAATGTCTTCGAAATGCTCTTTGACTCTTTTATTACCAAACTCAAATACTTTTTCAGCCAATCCATCCAGAAAATCACGGTCATGCGAAACCAAAATCACCGTTCCCTCAAAATCTTTCAAAGCATCTTTGATGATGTCTTTCGTTTTCATATCCAGGTGATTGGTCGGCTCATCGAGAATTAAAACGTTATAAGGTTCAAGTAATAATTTAACCATCGCCAAACGCGTTTTTTCGCCACCGGAAAGCACTTTTACTTTTTTATCAATGTCGTCGCCTTTGAACATGAAAGCACCCAAAATATTTTTAATTTGAGTTCGTACATCGCCTTCTGCGATTCGATCCACCGTTTCAAAAATCGTTAAATCTTCGTCTAATAGTGAAGCTTGGTTCTGCGCAAAATATCCGATTTTTGCATTGTGACCAATCTCAACCTTTCCTTCAAAATCAATCTCGTTCATGATGGCTTTGATCATGGTTGATTTTCCTTCTCCGTTTTTCCCCACCAATGCTACTTTTTGTCCGCGCTCGATGACCATATCGGCGTTTTTAAAAACTGTAAAATTATCGTAAGATTTTGATAAACTGGTAACGGTAACCGGATATTGTCCTGTCCTTTGAGCGGGTGGAAATTTCAGTTTCAGCGCAGAATTGTCTATTTCATCGACTTGGATAATATCCAATTTTTCCAACATTTTTACACGTGACTGAACCTGTAGGGTTTTGGAATAAGTTCCTTTGAAGCGTTCGATGAACTCTTTGTTTTCAGCAATCATTTTTTGTTGCTCTTCGTAATGTTTCTGTTGCTGTTCCCGTCTTTCCTGACGCAAAACCAGATATTCCGAATACTTCGCTTTGTAGTCATAAATTCTTCCCATCGTCACTTCGATGGTTCGGTTGGTGATATTGTCCACAAAAGCGCGGTCATGGGAAATAACCATCACGGCTTTGGCTTGGTTTTTCAAAAAATCTTCCAACCATTGAATCGATTCGATATCCAAATGATTAGTTGGCTCATCCAGCAAAATCAGATCCGGTTTGCGAAGCAGGATTTTAGCCAATTCGATGCGCATCCGCCAGCCACCGGAAAATTCCGAAGTTGGTCTGTCCAAATCTTCCTGCGAAAATCCCATTCCCTTCAGAACTTTTTCTACTTCTGAGTCATAATTGACTTCCTCAATCGAATAAAATTTCTCACTCAATTCTGAAACACGTTCGATAAGTTTCATGTAGTCATCACTTTCATAATCCGTCCGAACAGTTAATTGTTCGTTGATGTCATCGATTTCGTTTTTCATTGACAAAAATTCAGCAAAAGCTTTGGATGCTTCTTCGCGCACGGAACAATTATCTTCCGTCAATAAATGTTGTGGTAAATAAGCGATAACAGCTTCTTTAGGAGCAGAAATATTTCCGGAACTCGGTTTGTTGATCCCCGCAACGATTTTAAGCAGCGTTGATTTTCCGGCTCCGTTTTTTCCCATCAGGGCTATTTTATCGTTTTCATTGATCACAAAACTTATTCCGCTGAAAAGTGTCGTTGCACCGAAATTAACGGCAACATCATTTACTGTTATCATAGATTTTTTTCAAAAAC
>CALLXZ010000325.1 GCA_937875605.1 uncultured Moheibacter sp. | reverse complement strand
CCTAAAAATTTTTGGGTTTCTGAAGTAGTCGAATGCGTAACAAGTCCGTAATAAATCGGGAAAACCGCTGATGCAATGACTAAAGAATGAACTGAATTTGCCCAATCATAGAATTTCCAGGCATTGACAATTTTTTTGTCGTTTTTTAAAATCATAAACCAGTTTTAGTGCTGTAAATATAATACACTAAATATTACTTCGAATTAAATTAATTCAAAGTATTCTGATTTCCATTAGAGATTTTATGATGTGGTTTTACAAAGATTTTTTTACCGGTATCTATTATCTTATTTCAAATAGAAAATAAGTTATTTATAAGAGAAGACCGCCCAAAAGAGGACGGTCTTCAAAATAATTATTAATTAACACTATGCAAAAGAATTTTACTTCTTCACTATTTTAAATGTCTTGATTTCTCCGCTTACTTCGGCTTTTACAACGTAAACTCCGGTAGGAAGTTGAGATAAATTGATTTGTGCATTTTTGTTGTTGATCTTCTTCGTATAAACTTGTTTTCCTGATAAATCGTAGATCAAAACATGAGCGATTTCTTTTGCATACGAAATATTCAAAACGTCTTTTACAGGATTTGGATAATAAGCGATTTTATCTTTATTCAAATCTGAAACGCCCAGTTGCTCTTCTATTGTTACTGTAAATGAACAAGTGTCAATTACCACACCGTTATAAACCAGATTATGGTTTACGATGGTCGTTCCAACCGGGAATTCTGAACCTGATGCTAATCCATCTACCAATACGATTTCCGTTTGATCTGAAGGATCTTGTTCGCACTCATATACAACTTTAAAAACACCGTCTTTACCTGTTTGAGGTGTCCAAGTCAGACCATTATCATCTGAAGTATGCGCAACGGCAGTGGTTACTTCTGATGTCGTTTCCCAAGAAATAAGGGGTCCTTGTGCATTTAAAACTACCCAATATTTACCGCCTGTCACTTCAACCGGAGTGGGTAAATCGATAACCACTTCATAAACTCCAAATCCATCGGACTGTCCCACTTCGGTTTGAGATGTGTACTCTACATTTTCAAATGAAGTAATCAAATCACCCGGAATACCATTGTTATCATGATAGAAAGTAACATTTGCGCCGTATGAAAACTTAATAAAGTTGGGAACGATTTGCGTAATGACAGAAGTTGAACCTTCCGGAATATCAAAATCATTTGCCAGAAGCGTAAATTGTGAATTTGGAAGACCTGATTCAAAGTTATTACTTGGATAAGCTACTTCACAAAGTCCGGCTACCGGCTCGCAATCAAATGCCAAATCATATTCAACCACTCCGGATTCAGCTCCATTTTCTACCTGAACTGTAATATCTTCCGGGCAGTTCATTGTACAGTCCGGCAATGTGATTCCGCCTGTAATGTTTAAAGTATAATCTTCTACCTGACCATCATTATAATACATCCCACAAGCACCACTCGGCCAGTACATAGAGTACGTAGTTGCTGAATTGACTTTCAAAATTCTCAAACGAGTATTTCCAGAAACTGCATTTTCAGGAATGGTGATTTGGAACTCTGATACTATATCGTCTGTTCCTGTTGAATTGAAAATATATCCTTCATGAAGAATTTCATTTTCCTCATCCAAAATTCCATTTTGATTCCAGTCGATGAATAATGTATAAGTATCTGCTGCAAATGTAGATGAACTTTTCCCTTTCAATCGTACTGTGTATGTCTCGCCTGCATTGATGTTCATTACCGTAGAACTAAAGTCTTCATAATAAACATCTGAAGTTACAGAAGAAGTATTTGGAGCTCCGGCTCCTACGATTTCAAATGAAGTAATCGGATAAACACCATTCGAACCCGTTGCATTTGGTATTTGCTCAATCGAACAATAATTGGATGTAGAAGGATTTAAAGGCAATACTCTAAATTCTGCCTGACCGTATGCTGTATTTGAAGAAGACCAGTCATTTACATTAACTCTCCATTTTCCTGGAACTTCCGGCATGTATTCGCCCCAAGGATATGAAGGTGTGAAAATATTGATGTCCATTTCGAATTCACCCTGAGCATTTGCAAATTTCGGTTCGTCAGGTGTAATCTCTGAACCGGATTCGTTTGGTGAGAAAATATTGATTTTCACTTCTGCATTTGCTCCAAGACCGGTGCTTTTTATTCTCAAGACTTCATTAGAAAATTGTTCAATTGTAACCTGAGATGGAGTTATTGAGCTATTTAATGTTTCTCTTGAATTTGCGGTTACCGTTAGTGTCGCTGTAATTGTATTCGTCCCGTCTGTTGCGGTTACTGTATGGTCTCCCAAAACAGATGTAATTTTCTTTGCGCTGATCTGAATAGAAAAATGTCCATTTGCATTTGATGTCCCTGTGAAATCTCTCCAAGGCGTTCCGTTTGGATCGGTTGCAAAAACCGTTATTTCCGCATTTGCTGCAAATCCATCTCCCAATACCGGAAATCCTCCCGACCAATACCAAAATTGTTCGATCACTCCTTCTTCTGTAGAAGTAGCAGATGTATCCAATGTGATTTGTTGAGCCATTCCAAATGAAAAGCCTAACAATAATAAAAAGGTTAATAAATGTGTCCTCATAAATTTTATGTGATTTAATTTTTGAAAGAACAATACTAATCATCTTAAAAACGAAATCTAAATTTCAGAGGTAACAGTATAAATACAGAAATAACCGCCAACTAACATTTTATATACAATTAAATATAAATAATTGATTATAAATATTTTGCAATTATGTTAAAACGGAAAATTTAACATATTATAATCAGTATATTTGGTAATTATTTCCGTCAAATAATGAAAATTCTTTTTTTTACATTCTTCCTACTTTCTTTTGTGTTTGTTTTTGGACAAACAAAGGAGAATCAAACCACGGAAGAATATGCTGCTCATCTTATTCAGCTTAGCACTGAGGCAAGAGAATCAAACCGTACAAAATCAATGAGTTATCTACAGGAAGCATTGACGCTGGAAAAAGAAGTCTCCGACACTACACTTCTCAATCTGTACAGAGCAGCAGGTTTGACTTATAAAGACCGGGAATCTTATTATATGGCAATTAATTATTTCTACAAAGAGTTGGAACTACAGGAAAAATTAAATCCTTTCGAGTCGTTCTTTGTGCTCAATAATATCGGAGGCTGCTATTACCAAATGGGAAATCAAACAAAAGCACGGGAATTTTGGGAAAAATCCTTAGCCGGATACGAAACCTATCTAAAAAGAGACAAAAATAATTCAGGCAACAAGGAAGGCTCACTTATTTATAATAATCTGGCAGTCATCGAAAAAGAAGAGGGAAACTATGCCAAAGCGCTGGAAATGCTTAAAGAATTCAAATCCCAAAATCTTCTTTTGA
>CALLXZ010000324.1 GCA_937875605.1 uncultured Moheibacter sp. | reverse complement strand
TTTTGTCCATTTTCTAATGATTTGCAATGCTTCCCAATACGCTTGACCTTCTTCGGTTTCAAATGGAATCCATGCATTTTGTTTCAAGGTTTCAGGCGAAAGAATTCTTCTGAATTTTTCAGCAACATGCATTCCTTTTCGGTATAAATTCGCTCCAAATCCTCGGCTTCCATGATGTGTTACCAACATCGTATTTCCGGTTTTTTTCGAAATCCCGACATACAAAAAGTGGTTTCCATCGCCTTGTGTTCCCAAATGTGAACGCGCTACAGAAATGGCTTTATGTTCATTTAGGAATGAATTGGATTCGATTTCAGCCAATAAATCCATCGGAAAACGAAACTGCGCTTCACGATCTCTTCCGCCCGGTCCAAAATGCGTTACGCTATGCGCCGCATTTAATACATCTTTCGGGTCGGCACTTCCAAAATCAGTTAACATTACCGAACAACAAATATCGGCACTGTGCATTCCCGGATGAATCGCGTTTTTCGCAACCGCTACTCCTCCCACGGGAATCGTTCCAATTCCGCCTGTTGGACAAGCATCCGGCATCACAGCTCCATTGACTATGGTCGGTGTTTTCATCAATTCGTTCATTGTGTTCAAAACCGAATTAACGTTTTCGACTTCCAATTCATTTTCGGCTTTGATGTTTATATGGAAATCAACTGGATTTTCAAAAGTCGGAAGTGGTTCCGGCAAGCGAAATTGTTCTAAATAATTCATCAGATTATCACCGATCAATTCATTTTCATTGATATGAACTAAAGCGTCCTTCATCCATTTTCCTTGACGAAATCCCAATTCTATCAAATCATTTCCTGTAATTTTTGTTTCCATGTTTAATTTCTTTTGACAAAGATTTGTGTTTTGCTACGCAATTATTTTGCGTAGATTTTTTATTTAATAAGTTATTCAGATTCTAAAGTTTTAATTATGTGAATTATTAATTTTTCAAATACTGACTTTTCAAACAAATTGTTAAGTTGAGATGATGTAATCAATTGATGATTATCAACCTGAATTTCATATAGCAATGTATTAAACATTTTAATCAATTCCGTTTTATCAAAATTTGCAGAAGCTAAATTTATTTGCTCCTTCCAAAAATTAAAAGCATCTATTCCACAACATCCACTGACGCATTCTGTTTCTAATAATTTCCAAAAATCCCAAGTAGGACTTAAATATTCATCAATTTCAAATAAATCATTTGAATTATTATCAACATCAATCCATTTTATCGATTGGAATTCTCCAATACTTATATCCCTGTTTCTTTCCATTTCCTTTTATTTTGACAAAGATTTTAAATCAAGTATGCAATCATTTTGCGCAACTATTTTTGTTTCATATAAAAAATCCCGAATTAAAACTAACTCGGGATATTATCAACTTTTCGGTCCGAAGATTTCTTTCAATTGCTGGATCATACCACCGTTTCCGGCCAAGGAAATCTCACCGATTTTCTCGGCAATTTTCTCTACATATTCCATTTCTTTCAATCGAAATAACATTTCGTTTTCTTCCATCAACTTGGCGGTGTTCAACAAGCTTCGGGTAGAAGCAGTTTCCTCACGTCGGGTAACGATATTGGCTTGTGCTTTCTTTTGAGCAACCAAAACCTGGTTCATAATTTC
>CALLXZ010000323.1 GCA_937875605.1 uncultured Moheibacter sp. | reverse complement strand
CTTTTCGGAACTGAAATGTGGGAACGTTTCAATTTCTATGGAATGCGTGCCCTATTGACGCTATTTATGGTCAACGCATTGATGATGAAAGAAGCAGATGCTTCCATTATTTATGGTGGATTTTTGGCATTATGTTACCTGACGCCACTTTTGGGTGGTTTCATCGCGGATAGATTTTTAGGAAACCGTGCTTGTATCATTTTAGGAGGAACTTTGATGGCAATCGGACAGTTGTTGTTGTTCTTTAGTGCTTCTGTTTTCAGTGAGAATTTAGGTCTTTCCACGACTTTATTGTGGGTAGCTTTGGGTGTAATTATCTTCGGAAACGGATTCTTCAAGCCGAATATTTCTTCGATGGTAGGAAGTCTTTATCCAAAACAAGAAAAAAGCAAGTTAGACTCTGCATTTACGATTTTCTACATGGGAATCAACGTAGGTGCTTTCTTGGGTCAATTCATCTGTCCGTTTTTAGGAGACGTAAAAGTGGATGGCGTTCGTGATTTATTCGCATTCAAATGGGGTTATTTAGCAGCTTCAATTGCAATGGTAATCGGAACATTGACTTTTATTTTATTAAAAAATAAATATGTAGTAACACCAGACGGAAGACCAATCGGAGGTTCGCCAAAAAATAATACAAACGAAGATTTCGAAGATGGTGAAGCATCAAAAGCGAGATTTACTTCAACTTCATTAGGAATTGTTGTCGCATTGTTTATCGCATTGTTCTTCGGATTCCAATATTTATTGGTGGATCAAATCGGGTTTTCAGGATTGGACGGAGCTGCAATGATAAAAGGAGTGATTTATCCAATTATATATGCTTCAGGTATTTCATTGGCGGTTTTAATTATTTCTGATTCGGCATTAACTAAAATTGAGCGTGACAGAATTTGGGTAATTTATATCATTTCATTTTTCGTGATCTTTTTCTGGGCAGCGTTTGAACAAGCAGGTTCGTCTTTGACATTTATTGCGGATAAACAAACAGACAGAAACATTTTCGGATGGGAGATGCCTCCTTCAATGGTTCAGATTTTCAATGGATTATTTGTGGTGATTTTAGCAGTTCCATTCAGTATTTTATGGGATAAATTAAGAGCAAAATCAAAAGAACCGGTTTCTCCGTTCAAACAAGCAATCGGATTGGCAGTAATGGCAGTGAGTTATTTCATCATTGCTTACAACGTAAAAGATTTGGGAAGCACAGGAATGTTGGCAATCAAATGGTTGATTTTATTGTATTTCATCCAAACTTGTGGTGAATTGTGTTTGTCGCCAATTGGTTTGTCATTGGTTGGGAAACTTTCTCCAAAAAGATTTTCATCATTATTGTACGGAGTTTTCTTCATCTCAAATGCCGCAGGATATGCATTGGCAGGAACTTTAGGAGCACTACTTCCGGCAACAGGGGAGAAGTTTGAAAAGGCAACAGAATTGGGCGTCAATTTACAAGGTGTCTTGGACAAATCTGTCGCCTTGACGCCGGAAATTCAAAAAACTTTGACAGATAATCAATTACCGTTTGAATACCCTGTTTTTGCAGGATTCCAAATTACCAATTTGTTTGAATTTTTTATGGTATTCGTGATTTTGTGTGGTATCGCGGCAGTTATTTTGGCAGCAATTACACCGATTTTGAAAAAAATGATGCACGGAATTCGTTAATATGTTTGAC
>CALLXZ010000322.1 GCA_937875605.1 uncultured Moheibacter sp. | reverse complement strand
GATTTTAGTTCTAAAAACTTTTCTTTGGCCTGAAAAATCTTTTCTTTTTTGATGGCTTCTCCTTCTTTTTCAGCATCACTGATTAATTCATTTGCTTTTCTTTTTGCATCGTCCACCAAAATCTGGTTTTCCTTATCCACCGATTTTTTCGCCAGAAAATAACTGACGACGGCTCCTATCACTAGCCCAACAATTCCAACAATTATAGTCGTTGCTTCCATTTATTATTTAATTAAGGTCATAAAAAAATCCCACATTAGTCAGATAAGTTTTGAGTAAACTCCAAAAAACAGGTTTTGGGCTATTTTGCCAGTCAAAAATCCGCTGTCAAATAAATTGAACAACTTTCGTTGTTGCGGCCCGCTTTCCGGACAACTTTCACCCGGTTACAAAACTAGCGTTGAGTTTACCAAAATGTTAGAACTAATGTGGGATAAATATTTGTACTGCATTTAAGCAGCTGAACGTCTTTTTAATCTATTTTATTTCAATTCTCTTTCTATGAATTCTACTAACTGCCCGAGTTTCTGATCCATTTCTGCATCATTTCCTGAACCGGATTGCTTTAGTAAATTGTATTTGGTTACCATCTGAAGCGCTACCATAGAAATGGCATCTTGTTTATCGGTTACCGCATATCTATCTTCAAATTCCTGAATTAATCTATTAATTTCCTTTCCTGCGTTCCGCACTGCTTCTTCCTCATCCGCATTGATATTCAAAGGATATTGTCTTCCGGCTATGTTTACTTTTACTTTTAGCGTACTCATCCTTTTTCATTTTTAACCTGAGCGATACAAACATCCAGTTCTTTTATAAGTTTGTTAACTCTCAGCTTCATCAATCTTCGGTGCTCTTCATCTCCTAACATGGCATTTGCCACCTTTAATCTTTCATTGTCATCTTTCAGCTTTAACACTTCCGATCTTGATGATTTCAAATTCTGTTTCAATACTTCAACTTCCTCCTGCAGCGTCTCTTTTTCTTTATTAATATCTTTATAAGCACCTACCAGTTGATAGAGCTTTTGTTCAAGTTTTATGAAATTTGATTCATTATTATTCATTGGATAAGAGAACTTTTTTCGTCCTAACTTATTTAACGCAAAGGTAACTTTTTTTACATTAGTTTAAAAGTGATTCGAACTTTAATTTATGAAATCACAAATCCGCTTTGGTTTAAATTTATATTTTTGTCCAAATTTGAAGAGAATGAAGAAGTTGAATACACTGCTTTTGGGTTTGTTGTTTTTTTTTGGATGCGGACAAAATTCGACTGAAAAAGAAACAAAAGATCCAAAACAAAATTATCCGAAAGGAGAATTTCGAAACCCTCTTGGAATCACTAATTATCTGGCTGGAAATTTTGCCGAACTGCGAAACAATCATTTTCACAGCGGAATTGATATAAAAACCAATCAGAAAGAAGGTTTTAACATTTATGCAGTAGGAGACGGATATGTTTCGCGAATCAATGTTTCGCCGCGCGGATACGGAAACGCTTTATATATCGATCATCCAAACGGTTATACGTCGGTTTATGCCCATCTTCAGAAATTCAGTCCGGAAATCGAGGAATATTTACGTGATTATCAATATA
>CALLXZ010000321.1 GCA_937875605.1 uncultured Moheibacter sp. | reverse complement strand
CTTATACCATGCTACATAAATCCAAAATGAATCTTTCGGAAATCGACAAAAAGACATTTGAATTTCATCCTTTGATGGTGACGGAAGGATTTTTTCTTGGCGTTTTTATGGGATTAATCGGTGCAGGAGGTGGGTTTTTAATCGTTCCGGCGTTGATGCTCATTGCAAAACTTCCCATCAAAGAAGCCGTCGCTACTTCATTGGTGATTGTTTGTTTGAATTGTTTAATCGGATTTTTTCTGGGCGATTTTTTCTATTTAGAAATTGATTGGTACTTTCTTTTCAAATTTGTCTTCATTTCTTTTATCGGAATTTTTCTCGGTGGAATTTTGACTAAAAGAATTAACGCAGAAAAACTTAAAACCATTTTTGCCTACTTCATAATTCTGATGGCTGCTTTCATTTTCATCATGGAATTTTTACTAAAGGCAGAAGCGGTTTAATTTTTCAATTTTTTTAAGGAAGTTTTAAGACCTGAAATCTATCAGTTTAAGTTTAAACTCAAAGCAATTCACTAAATTTGTATTCAAAAATTTTTCAAAATGAAAATCGAACAACTTTATACAAAATGTTTGGCGCATGCGGCTTATTATATTGAAAGTGAGGGAGAAGCAGTAATCATCGATCCGTTAAGAGAAACCGATCAATATTACCAAATGGCAGAAAAGGACGGAGCAAAGATTAAGTATATTTTTGAAACGCATTTCCATGCGGATTTTGTTTCGGGGCATTTAGAATTAGCGAGAAAGACAGGAGCGAAAATCGTTTACGGTCCGACGGCGGAATCTGATTTTGAATTCCATAAAGGAAAGGATGGTGAAATTTTCAAAGTTGGAAAGATCACATTTGAACTTTTGCACACTCCGGGACACACCATGGAATCGTCTTGTTTTTTACTTCGAGATGAAAGTGGAAAAGAAGTTGCGTTGTTTTCAGGTGATACTTTGTTCATCGGTGATGTAGGTCGTCCTGATTTGGCACAGCGTGTATTTTCAGATTTGACACAAGATAAATTAGCGGGTCATATGTTTGATTCGCTTCGCAATAAAATCATGCCGCTTTCGGACGAAATTATTGTTTATCCCGGTCATGGGGCGGGTTCTGCTTGTGGGAAAAATATGAGTAAGGAGACTTTCGATACGTTGGGCAACCAGAAAAAAGTCAATTACGCTTTGAATCCTGAATTGTCCAAAGAAGAATTTGTCAAAGAATTAACCACAGGTTTAACACCTTCTCCGGCTTATTTTCCAAACAATGCCATCTTAAACCGGAAAGAATTTTTAGGGTTTGATGAAGTGTTGAAGAAAAATAAAAAAGCTCTTTCCGTAGGGGAATTTGAAATGTTGGCAAATGAATCCGATGTATTGGTTTTGGATACTCGTCATCAGAATGATTTTGTAAAAGGATTCGTTCCGAATTCCTATTTCGTTGGAATTCAGGGTGATTTTGCGCCGTGGATTGGAACTGTGATTGAGGATATAAATCAAAAAATTGTTTTTATTTCTGAACCGGGAAAAGAAGAAGAAGTCATCACTCGTTTGTCAAGAATTGGATATGATAATGTTTTGGGTTATTTGAACGGAAGTTTTGAGGCTTGGA
>CALLXZ010000320.1 GCA_937875605.1 uncultured Moheibacter sp. | reverse complement strand
GATTTTTTGCACCCAAATAAACCCTCAATCCCAAATCCTGATGACCGTTGGCTTGCGCGTAATTTTCAATGTAAACAATGTAGCGTTTCAATTCCTCCAAATCAAACCAAATATCACGCACAGCACCATTATAGCCTGGATATTCAGGGAAAGTACCTTCATTATAAAGCGAATAAAACATGTCTTTATATGCTTCTTCCATCGCCTTCGCTTCTGCAACAGAAACCAAACCTTCAGGTTCGCCGCAAGGAACGGTAATCACACAACCATCGAAGGTAGGCGCTTTATCGTCATCATTTTTACAAGATGTTAAAAAAGTAATTAACATCAAAAGGGGTAAAATTTTTATTTTCATATTTTTTGAGTTTAAATGTTTTCAATACGTAAATGTAATACGTTGCTTTTTAAGTAAAAGGGGAAAATAACCCTTTTTTCTTTTAATTTTAAAAAGAAGCTTTCCATTTTACAGGAAAGCCTCTCGATGGACGAATTATTTGGGATAATGTAAAACTCTAAAATTGTTTGAATTAAATCCTGCGAATTTCAATAGAATTCTTAGTAAAATCCAAAAAGACAATATACTAAACAGAACAAATTCAGATAGTTTCGTTTCCATAATTGCTTCTAATTTTTAATGAATTTCAGACTATAGCTGTTTGATTTTTCTACAATTCTAATCACATAATTCCCTGAAGTAATTCTCGAAACGTTTAATATATTTTCAAATCTACTTTTTCCTGATTGTATGATTTTACCGGTCAAATCATAAATTTGATATGAAAATTCATCGGAGCTGTTTTTCCCTTCCATTTTCAACATCAAATGGTCTTTCACCGGATTGTTATATAAAATTGGCTTTACAAAACGTATGATCTCGTTTTCATCCTCCACAGACATTTCCACGCTTTCGCAACTACAATCTTGTTCGAAATAATGGAAAAATGAACCATCCATCGTTCCCGTATTTGAATTCCAAGCTCCGATAGGATTAAAAGCAATCGCAATCGGGCATCCCGTTCCGAAAAAGTCTACAAATCGCACAACTATTCCCTGACCATCGTTCCAAAGTGGAGAATTTGAATAATTTGGATAGGTTGCATTTGGATAATTGGAATTTGGATCGTCGTTAAATCCGAATTGGTTCGTCAAAGGTTGGTTCAAATCAGGAAAAATATTAGTTGTTTCTTCCCCGGAATTTTGATAATAATACATTCTGCCTCCGCCTGTTCCGTTATTCACCGTATGTGTCGAAATAAACAAATCTTGTAGTCCATCACAATCTGCGTTGTAAATTTCGGGCACATCTTGCTTGGAATAATTCGGTATAAATATTCCATCGATTACAGCCGAATAACTATTATTTTGGGTTTGAGGAGAAACGAGTTCAAAATAAGGTTCGTTTGGATCTACATTTTCTATGTCTTTTCCTTCGAAATAAGCAGTTCCGGTAATTCTCATATGACCTGTCAATAGTAAATCCGGTTTTCCATCATTATTCAAATCAGAAATTTCCAAATAATAATTGCTGTCGCCAGAAGGAAAATCGTTATTGGGCTGAATCCACCATTGTGGACTCACTCCATACTCCGTCGCATCCAGTAAAATATCGGCAGGAACAGTTTGGAAAGTTCCATTCCCATTGTTCATTATGAGAAAAACTCCGGTTGCTCCTGCAAGTGTATCACTAAAACCCGTACAATTGTATGATAACTCAACGCTGGGTCTTCCGGCTACAACTACCAAATCATTGCTTCCATCATTATCCCAGTCGTACAAACGGAATGAATAAACTTTGATATCGGGCGAAGTATAATTCGTATGACAATTAACCGCATCTTGTGGATGAGCGGCAAAATAGCTCGTAAAATCCAGACCGAGGTTGATGCTGTTCGCAGGATTATAAAGCGGTGGATTTCCTGCTCCTGCCGTATTTATCAACACATGTAAAACGCCATTTTTTGCATACAGAATATCAATATCTCCATCGCCGTCCACATCGCCGTACTCTTTGTCATGTCCATACGTTGACCAGTTTATGGCATCAAAACC
>CALLXZ010000319.1 GCA_937875605.1 uncultured Moheibacter sp. | reverse complement strand
GTTTCTCATAATGCAAAACAAATTATTCCTATATCTTTCTGTAAGCATCCTTTTGTTGGTTTCATTATCAATCGGAGCCTTGTTTATGGGTGTATATGATTTCAGCGGAAAATCTCCGCTAACCGTTTTGCAAGGTGTCATTACCGGAAATCCGGATGTTTCTCTCAGCGAAAAATATGTAATTTGGGATGTGCGAATGGCGAGAATTGTCATGGCAATCCTCATCGGAAGTATTCTCGCTGTTTCGGGAACGGTGATGCAGGGAATGTTTAAAAACCCTTTGGCAACTCCGGATTTGATTGGGATCACTGCCGGAGCAACTTTGATGGCTGCAATTACAATCGTTTTGGGGTCATTTTTCCGTCATTTATTACCCGATTTCATTCAATTCTCCTTGTTGAGCATTGCCGCATTTATCGGAGCTTTGGTTACGACTTTTGCTGTCTACCGAATGTCCACCACGCAGGGAAAAACCAATGTCGTCATCATGCTTTTATCAGGTGTAGCAATTTCTGCTTTGGGGTTTGCCTGTACCGGATTTTTGATTTATTTGTCAAAAGACGAACAATTACGTGATTTAACCTTCTGGAATTTAGGAAGTTTAGGCGGAGCAACTTGGACAAAAAACATAATTTTGGCTGCTGTGATGGTTTTGGCTTATTCGCTTTTGATCCATAGAGGAAAAGCACTGAATGCGATGATGTTGGGCGAAAAAGATGCTGAACATCTAGGAATTAAAGTTGAAAAAATAAAAAAACAAATCGTCGTTCTGACCGCTTTGATGGTCGGAGCTTGTGTTGCTTTTGCAGGAACTATTGGATTCGTAGGGCTAATTGTTCCTTATATTTTACGTTTGATTTTCAAATCGAATTATCAGATTATTTTACCGCTTTCCGCTGTGGTCGGAAGCATTTTGCTTTTAGTTGCCGATACTTTTAGCCGGACGGTCGTAGCGCCATCTGAAATCCCGATTGGAGTCATTACCGCTTTTTTGGGAGCACCTGTTTTCATTGCTATTCTCATCCGTTTTAAAAAATCAATGTGATGATAAAAGGACACGATATAAATTATGCTCATAAAGAATTTCACATTTTAAAAAGTGTAAATTTATCCGCCGAATACGGAGAGTTTTTAGCAATTGTGGGTCCGAATGGTGCCGGAAAATCAACACTTTTAAGTGTTTTGGCAAATGAAATTTCGTCCAAAAAGAAAAACAATGTGCTGTTCAAAGAAAAAGAATTCAAAAATTGGAATCTGAAAGAATTAGCCAAAAATAAAGCTAAATTTTCCCAACATAATCCGAGCGACATCACCCTGATCGTAAAAGATGTGGTTTTGATGGGGCGCTATCCGTATTTCAATGCAACACCCAATCAGGAAGATCTTCAGGCAATCGAAGATTCAATGAAAGAAACGGATATCTCGCATCTGAAAGAACGGGAATACAATACACTTTCGGGTGGAGAAAAACAACGCGTGCATTTAGCACGTGTTTTGGCTCAATTGAAAAATGAAGTCAAACATAAATTGATGTTTTTAGATGAACCTCTCAATAATCTGGATGTGAAACACCAATACAAAGCACTCCAAACAATCAAAGAATTTACCAACAAAGCCAATACGGCAATTGTGGTTTTGCATGATTTGAATCTGGCTGCACAATTTGCTGACCGGATTTTATTGATGAAAAACGGTGAAGTTGCTTCACACGGGAAGCCTGAAGAAGTATTCAGACAAGAAATCATCAGTGATGCTTATAATTTCCCATGTGCCATCTGTCCGAATCCGATTACTAATAATCCAATGATTATCTTTGGGAGCGCTACCTAATCTCCTCAAAAGGGAGGAATTTAATAATTTAGACTCAAATTCAAACAACAATAAAATATATCCGGTTTAGTAATTTAAACCTTGAACTTTAAACAAAATAGAAATGAGTACAGCAATCGATACTTTAAAAGAAAAATGGAATGCTCTGAAAGCAGAACAACCTCATTTACGAATCCGAAATGCAGCAGACGCTTTGGGTGTGAGTGAAGGCGAACTTTTAGCAACCAATGTAGGAGAAGGTGTTACGGTTTTAAAACCGGAATTTTCAGCCATTTTACCGGAAGTGGAATCTTTGGGAAAAGTAATGGCTTTAACACGAAATGACGAATGTGTTCATGAACGAAAAGGTGTTTACTTAAATGCTGATTTCAGCAATCCACATGCACAATTATTTGTCGGAGAAGACATCGATTTACGCATTTTCGGATCGCACTGGAAATTTGCTTTTGCAGTTGTGGAAGGTGACAAAAAATCCTTGCAATTCTTCGGAAAAGACGGATTGGCAATCCATAAAATTTATTTAACCAAAGACAGCAATGAAGCAGCTTTTGATGCTTTGGTTGAAAAATACAAATCCGACGACCAAACGCAGGGAATCGAAACCGAAGCGGTTGCTCCAAAACCGGCAGACAAACCGGATAGCGAAATCGATGTGGATGGATTCCGCACCGCTTGGAAAGAGTTGAAAGACACGCACGATTTCTTTATGATGTTGCGGAAATTTGGTGTAGGAAGAGTTCAGGCGTTGCGTTTGGCTCCGGACACGACTTTTGCAAAGAAAATTGACAACGAGAAAGTCGTTACTTTGCTGGAACAAGCTTCTGCAAGAGATTTGCCTATCATGGTTTTCGTCGGAAACAGAGGAAATATCCAAATCCATACCGGAAACGTGAAAAAAGTGATGTGGCACGGAAGCTGGATCAACGTAATGGATCCGAATTTCAACTTACATTTGGATACCTCAAAAATTGCTGAAACCTGGGTGGTAAGAAAACCTACCGCAGACGGAATCGTAACGGCAGTTGAAGTGTTTGATAAAAATAGTGAAATCATCGTTCAGTTCTTCGGAAAAAGAAAACCGGGCATTCCGGAACTGGAAGAATGGAGAACACTGGTTGCTGAATTGGAAGCTTAATTCTAATAAATCATATAAAAAAAGTCCTCGATTTGAGGACTTTTTCATTAAATATCTTTTACTAAATCAATCATTTGGAATTAATAAAACCGGAATTTTTGATTTCTTGATGACTTGATCCGCTACACTTCCAATCAGAAAACGATAAGCTGCCGAATGTTTATTGGAACCCATCACGATTAAATCTACATTTTCAGACTCAGCAACATCGAGGATTCTTTCATGAGGTGTTCCAGATTTTAAAATAGGTCGGAAACGAACCGCTGCATTTTTCAAATCATCTTCTACTTTTTGAACATTTGCCAGAATTTGGTTTTTTATATCGTCTACGCGATGCGAAGCCGTTGGTTCAACTTCCAGTGAACGATTATCCAACTCGATCGGATCTACATTTAAGATGATGATTTCACCATCAAATGCACTTGCCCAGTTCTTTGCTGCTTCTAAAACTTTTTCACTTACTCCCTTAAAATCCAATGTTACTA
>CALLXZ010000318.1 GCA_937875605.1 uncultured Moheibacter sp. | reverse complement strand
GTTTTATCTTTGGATTGTTCATATAAATATTCGGGATACGAATAAATTTTCAAACCTAATTCCTGTGCTCGTATCATTTCAGGGTTGTCGGCATGTGCGTGCATTCCGAGAATTACAGCTTCCAGATCGGAAGTGATTTTTTCAGGAAACCATCCGAATTCTTCAGGCAAAAGACCTCGCAGTTTTAAACGGGTAGCAGACGGTTCAAAAATCGAATCATCTGAACCGCTTACCTGATATCCTTTTTCATGCAGGGCAATCGCCAGATTGTGCATGGCACTTCCTCCAATGGCTATGAAATGTACTTTTTTCATCTGTGAGAATTTGTTTTAATTGGATGAGAACCACGATTTAATTCATTAACTAAAAAAATCCTGCGGTTTCTGATCTTCCATGATTTCCTCAATAGGCTTAACCTTCAGAAATTCAGGTGATTGTTCGATAGCATCCATTACTTTTTTCATGATCGCATCATAATCTTCTGTTTCGAAATCAAAAGTCAAAGGCTCTTTAAAACGCATCGTCGCCTTCACCCCTAACTTTTTCATTTTCAAACCTTTTTTATCAAATGCTCTCCTGAATCCGTCAATCACTACCGGAATGACAATCGGTTTTGTCTTTTTTATCAAAAGAGCCGTTCCTCTTCTTCCAGGAGCAAATGCAGTCGTCGTTCCTTGTGGGAAAGTCACCACCCAACCGTTTTCCAATGCTTTTTCGATATTGGTAATTTCCGAAACATCTACTTTACGGTTTATATTCTTTCCCGCATCACGCCAAGTTCTCTTTACCATGATGGCGCCTGTGTAGGCAAATAATTTTGTGAGATAATTATTCTTCATGGTTTCCTCTGCCGCGATATAATAAAAGTCGGTTTTCGGGTTTAAAAGGTAAACCGGATTTTTAATGGTGTCCACAAATCCGTTTTTCACACTGCAAAAAACATGATACATCGCAAACACATCTGCAAAATAAGTTTGATGATTGGATACAAATAAAACGTTTGTATTGGGAAGATCTACCAAATTTTTAGTCCCTGAAACCTTGAGTTTATTAAATCCATTGTAACGATTATATGTAAATCCTCCAAAAAGAAAAATCAACGATCTTTTTAGAAAATACAAATGACCAAAAGCATCTCTGTACACATTTTTCTTGACCGCCTTTTGTTTCGCCATTACCTCCTTTCCGTTATTAAAAATGAATACAAATTTATAGTTTTTCTATCAATGCACCGAATTCACTCAAAATCATTGCAGTCGCCCCCCAAATATACGCATCTTCGCCTAATTCATAGCCGGGAATTTCTACTGTATATTCACCAAATTTTCGCTCGTATTGGATCGGTTCTGCTTGTAAAAAAGCTTGTAAATCAAGCGGGATGATTTCGGCAACTTCTTGTTGTTCCGGTATAAATTCCGGCACGCCATGATGAATTCCGATGAACGGATATACAATGAAATTACTCGGAGGAATGTACAATTCGGACAATTGTTGGAGAATTTCCAAGTTTTCTTCTTCTACACCCAATTCTTCAACTGTTTCACGAATGGCGGTATAGGAAAGATTAATGTCTTCCGGCTCAAAGGAACCACCCGGAAGCGAAAACTGATTGGAGTGAACGCCCTCATATGTATGACGGAGTGTAACGGGAAATTCGATTTCTCCTTGCTCATTTTCATACAATAAAATCATCACTGCCGCAATTCGGGGATTGGTTTTCTTTATTTCTTCCAAATCATATTTCTCCCGATAAGGTGGGGAAAGTCGGGATTGCGCATCCCATCCCGGCAGTTCCGAATCGTAATTTTCCAGTTTAAGCTTTAATTCGTCTAAAAACAAATTCTCAATTTTTACGCAAATGTAATCAAGGTTCATACAAGATCAAAAATAATCGAACTTCCGATTATAATTTCTGAGTATAATAATTAAAATCTTTCATCACGGTATCGATGAATTCGGCATCGGGCTGATCTGCCTGAATGTCCATTACCGTTTCCAGTTTCGTACGCAGACGTTTCATAGTCACCAAATCTTGGTTCTTTTTGGCAATGACAAAAGTATCTTTTATAATCCGTGCATCGTTGTCTGTTAACCGCATGACTTGGCTGTATCTGGGCACATAGGTTTCCTGAATTTCTTCAATAATGGTAATGTTAATCGAATGTTTTTCGCGTAATTTTAAAACCGTTGTTCCGGCAACCACATCACCTAGACGTTGAGAATTTTTCGTTCGAAGTATAAAAATAAAAGCAACCAATCCAGTCATCATCATCATCAATCCGGCTAAAATAAGTGCCGTTTCTTCCCCAAAAACCGGAATGAAAAATAACAACATAAAACTTCCTGTCCAGAAATCAATGAACCGAAAAGCCCAACGGGTAAAGTATTCCGGAAAAGCGGCTTTGTATCCATCTAATTTTACAACCCTGATACGGCAGATCATTTTTCCAAAGGTTTGTCCTTTGAATAAAGTTTCGGTCCAGAGCGAATATAAAAGAGCGGGAAAAAGGAAAATTGTATAAACCATTCCCAAAAAAACATTTACATCATAGTTCAAATCCGGATCTTCATAAAACGAAGTATCGGCTCCGAACAAATCAAAAAACGTATAGGAAAGTATCAAAATATAAACACAGATGAAAATGAAATCCAGAACAAATGCCAAAAGCCGAAGACCAACACCCGCATGCTGAACGTCCACATTTACATTTAAAGGAGTTTTTATTTTGATGAATTGCATATTTTTTTCTGGTTGTGGAGAAAGATTGCTTCAAAGCTAAATTTATTTCGGCTAACTTTTTATATTTACCAATCAAATTAAATCCTGAAAAACTTCCGCTTTGAGAGAAGCTGCTTTCATCAAACAAAATAAAGAAAAATGGTTGGAATTTGAAAAATCATTGTACAACTCTTCCGAAAATAAACCGGAAAGGTTGGCTGAATTATTTATTCAGGTAAACAATGATTTGGCGTATGCACAGACTTATTATCCAAAAAGCAACGTCATAAAATACTTAAATGCCATTACTGCAACCGCTTACCATAAAATCTACGGAAAGAAAAAATCAGGAAAAGGTTTGGGCGGATTCTGGACATACGAAGTCCCTATGATCATGTACCAATACCGTAAATATTTTTATTTTTCATTTACGCTCTTTTTTCTGATGGCATTGATTGGTGTTTTTTCCTCCATTTATGAACCGGAATTTGTACGATCCTTTCTGGGAGATGCCTATGTGGACATGACGGAAGACAATATCCAGAACGGTGATCCACTTGCAGTTTATAATAACGAAACAACTTTTGGTGATTTCAATAGTTTTTTCCGGATTGCTCTGAATAATTTAAGAGTAGGACTTATGTCTTTTCTTTATGGAATTTTCGGAGGAGTTGGTTCGCTTTATTTCATGCTGGTAAACGGAATTATGGTTGGGAGTTTCCAATATATGTTTTTTGAAAAAGGACATTTTTTTCTTTCCCTGCGAACGATATGGATGCACGGAGCTATGGAAATTTTTGCGATGTGTATCGAAATCGGAGCCGGCGTACTGATGGGAACCAGTTATTTATTCCCAGGCGTTTTAACGCGAAAACAAGCTTTCTTTCAAAAAGGAAAAGCTGCTTTGAAAATTGTGATCAGCACCATTCCATTTACCATTTCGGCTGCTTTAATTGAAGGTTATTTGACGCAATATGCAAACGAAATGCCCATAGTCGTAGCAGGAATGATCGTGCTGGGCACATTAGCATTTATCAGTTGGTATTATTTGATTTATCCTCATTTTGTTTTCAGAAGAAGTCGTCAGGACATATCGTATTTACTTAAAGAAATTGGTCATGAAAAAGTATAATTTTTTATTTTTCGGACTAATTCTTTTGTATTCCTATGGATTTGCACAAGAAGTTATAGAAGAGCCGATTGCCGTCGTAGACTCCGTCGAGGAATATACCGAAACAAATCCGACGCCAACTAAAGAAGAAATCGGGACGCTTTATTATGAACAAAGAAATTTAGATTCCGATTTTAAAAATAACTACAAAGGAAAAAAATTTGATTACGATCGGATAGTTAAAGAAAAGGAATATAAACCGCCTTCTACTCCTCTATTTTCACTTCCAACAGGGCTTTTTCAGGTTTTGATGTATGTTGTTTTGGGTATTATTCTTTTGTTGGTCATCTATTTCATCATCAAAAATGCGGGTGGATTTTCATTTGGAAGCGATCAGAAAAAAATCAAATTTGATGCTTCTGAAGAACAAGAATTTGAAGATACAGAAAATATTGAAAACAATAATTTCTATCAATTGATCCAAAAAGCAAAATCGGATAAGGATTATAGAAAAGCTATCCGATATTATCATCTTTGGGTTTTGCAGTCTTTATCTGATAAAAAATTAATACGTTGGAACAAAGACAAAACCGATTATGACTATTATCGGGAATTAGGTGAAACAGCTATAAAAGAGGATTTCTCAAACAACGTTTATGTTTACGACTATATTTGGTATGGCAAATTCCCATTGAATTCAAATGAATTTGATCTTGCAGAATCTATTTTTCAACGAACACTCAATAAATTAAAATGAAAAAAGGATTTCTGAAATATGGATTTGCGTTGATTGCTTTTCTGATGTTAAGCTGTGGTGAAATACCCGTTGATTGGTCCCGTACATTTGATTCGAAAGACACCATTCCGTATGGAACGTATATACTTCATCAGGAATTGGAAAATCTATTTCCCGATTCAAAAGTGACCAACATTACCCAAAATACCTATGATTATTTTGATGAAATCCAGTATGAATATCGTTCTGACCACTATATATTCATTTACGATGAACCATTTCTGGATGAATCGACTTGGGAAAAAGTGTTGGAATACGTAAACAAGGGCGGTTCGGCATTTATTTCCATGCCAATTGATAATCCTGTTTTTGAAAAATATTTAGGAACGAAAGTAGGCAGTATGTTTTTGGTCAAGGAAAAACAAGCTGTTTCTCTTTCGGTGAAAGCGCCAAATGGTGAAAAAAGATATGTGTATGAGAAAGGATTTGGTTCTTCTTATTTTTCGGCATTTTCACCTGAAACAACGGAAGTTTTGGGGTATTTGGAATACAATGGCGAGAAACAACCAAATTTCCTGAAAGTTTATTATGGAAATGGCTTTTTTCTTTTGCATACCGAACCTATCGCTTTTTCCAATTATCACATGCTGAAGAAAAATCATTATCAGTATGTGACTGATGTCTTTTCTTACTTAAATCCGGAAGATATCATTTGGGATAATCATCGGATGCATAGAAGGCAATCCGGCGAACGAAACAATGGTGGATTTTTTAACGGTTTAAATTTCATTATGAAACATGAAGCGCTTCGCTGGGCTTTATTTTTGTTGATAACGTTAGGATTGTTGTATTTATTTTTCAATTCCAAACGCAGGCAAAAAGCCGTTCGGATTGTATTGCCCTATCCGAATTACACCTTGGATTTTGCCAAAACACTGTCCGAATTATATCGTTATAATGCTGATCATACTGCCATGGTCAAATACAAAATCAATTATTTTTTAGAACAGCTTCGTCAACATTACAACATCACTTCCAAGGAAACCGAAAAAGATTTTACCGAATTGCTCAGTGCCAAATCGGGTGTCGACATTGAATCCTGTCGGAAATTGGTTTTGACACTGGATATTTTCAGAAGTAAAAATTATCTGGACAAAGAAGATTTCTTTAAATTACAAACGTTAATCGAATCATTTAAACATAAATCAAAGAATTATGGAAGAACTGCCACAAGAAAATAATCCATCTTATATGCCTCCGGCACCGACTCCGGAAAATCTACATGAAACAGAAAGCAAACACAGTTCAGGACTGGATTTCACCAACCGGATTGATTTATCCAAGATCCGAAACGGTGTTGCGGAAATTCGTAACCAATTGGGAAAAGTCATTATAGGACAGGAAGAATTTATCGAACTATTGATGGTTAGTATTTTTGCGAATGGTCATGCGCTGATAGAAGGCGTTCCCGGTGTAGCAAAAACCATTACCGCAAAATTAATTGCCCGAACGATGGACGTGGGATTCAGCCGGATTCAATTTACGCCGGATTTGATGCCTTCCGATATTTTGGGAACTTCCTTATTTGATATAAAGAAGAATGAATTCGAATTTAAAAAAGGGCCTGTTTTCTCCAATATAATTTTGATTGATGAAATCAACCGTGCGCCAGCGAAAACACAAGCAGC
>CALLXZ010000317.1 GCA_937875605.1 uncultured Moheibacter sp. | reverse complement strand
AAACCGCTTTCCACAATATAACTCTCCCAAATCACACAGGCGGTGCCAGCAACGTAAATGGATACCAAGGAAGATTCCGTAAGATTCCATATAAAATAAATATACCGAAAAGCAGGTACACAAACCAGTTCTGATAAAGAATTTTCACGCGGTATTTCGTTCCGAAAATCAAATTGGAAATAAATATATAAGCAAGGTAAATTACAAAAGGTAAAAGAAGAAAAAGCAATGGATTATAACGGAAAGCTTCTCCAAAATTCAAGTGCAATAAATGATGAATGAGTCTTTGTGAGCCACAACCCGGACAGTTCAGCCCTAAAAAAGATTTGGACGGACAGGAGACAAAGGATTCCGAATGATCTGAGGGATTAAACGTATAATAATAATATAAAAAAGCCCCACCAAAAATGATGATGAGGCCTATTTTTAATAATTTCATTCTTAGTATCCTGAATATCCACTAGCATTTGAAGCCATCGCAGCAGCAAAAATGGTAAAATATAAAATAATTACTATTACATTTACTACAACTCCGGCAATTGCTCCCCAAGTTGCATATTTTTTAGCATCTGCAGAAGATTGCTGAGCTCCGGCATAGTCACCTTGCTGCCATTTTTTGTTTACTTCGGTTGATTTGATAATTGAAAAAATCCCCAAAGGTAAACAGCATAAAAATGTACATAAAATTGCCCATACCAAATAATTTTCCGGTGGAGATTGTACTTCTCCTGGTCTGATATTGTCGTGATTTTCCATAAATGAATTTTTTGTTTTAAGGTTTTTACTAATACGAATGTAATAATTTTTCTCAAAATTTAATGAGAAACTTTTACTTCGTTTGGATTGTGTTTGTATTTGAAAATAAGGGCAAATAAGACAGCTACTACTAACGCATAACCTGCAAAAATATACCAGGAAATCGTCCAGCCTTCCAATTGCGCTACTGGATCAGTTTGTGAGAAAACAAAATGATTCACAACTTCTCCGGCTGCTAGCATTCCGATCGTTGCTCCAAAGCCATTTGTCATCATCATAAAAACTCCTTGCGCACTGGAACGAATGCTTTTATCGGTTTCTTTGTCCACAAATAAAGATCCGGAAACATTGAAGAAATCAAATGCAATCCCATACACAATCATGGATAAAATAAACATCCAAACACCCGTACCCGGATTTCCGACTCCAAATAATGCAAAACGTAAAAACCAAGCAAACATCGCCAATAGCATCACTTTTTTAATACCAAATCTTTTCAGGAAAAAGGGAATCAACAGTATACAGAGTGTTTCTGAAACTTGTGAAAGGGATATGAGCGCATTTGCATTATTGGCTCCCCAAGTTTCTGCATACTCCGGAATACTTTTGAAACTGGTTATAAATGGATTAGCATATCCATTTGTAATTTGAAGTGAAACGCCTAAAAACATAGAAAAAATAAAGAAAATAGCCATTTTTCTGTCTTTAAACAAGGCAAATGCTTTTAGCCCCAAAGCATCGGAAATGGATTTTTTCTCATTGGATTTATTGACAGGAACATTTGGTAGTGTAAACGAATACAAAAACAAAATCACGCCCAAAACAGCGGAAACAAAAAATTGGCTGTAACTGTTTTGAAAACTTGGAAATCCTTTTTCGTTCGCAAAATTAAAAGAAAAACTGCCATCCTGAATCCCTGCAAAATTGACAAACAACATTGCGCAAATAAAACCTACTGTCCCTATGGTTCGAATGGGAGGAAAAGCTTTGATTGTATCGTAGCCGTTGTTAACCAGAATTCCGTACGCTGTTGAATTCGATAAAGCAATGGTCGGCATATAAAAAGCTACACTTAAAGAATAAAGGGTGAACAAAGTCGAAAACTGAACATCCGCCCCGGTTATCATTCCATAATATCCAGCAGCTCCTAAAAATCCAGCAGCCAATAAATGACAAATTCCTAAAAGACGCTGAGCGGGAATCCATCTATCCGCTACAATTCCTAAAATAGCCGGCATAAAAATCGAAACGATTCCCTGCATCGCATAAAAAAGTCCGATTTTCGGACCTAAGCCCACTGACCCTAAATAATTCCCCATAGAAGTCAGGTAAGCTCCCCACACTGCAAACTCCAAAAAGTTCATCAGTGTCAATCGTAATTTTATTGACATATAAATTCAGTAGTGTTAATTAACGTTTATCTAATTCGTCACGCAGACGCGCCGCCAGTTCGTAGTCCTCATTTTTGACGGCTTCTTTCATTTCTTTTTCTAAATCTTCTTTGGATTTGGTAGAAAAATCAAAGCGTTTTTCTTGTTTAGCAACTTCTTTTTCGATTTCCCGGATAGCAGATGCAATGCTTTTTTCCTCTTTTTCCTGCACCTCCAGATGAATTCCGGCTTTTTCCATCACCTTTTCCAATGCATAAATCGGCGCCTCAAAACGGATAGCCAGCGCAATCGCATCCGATGTACGGGAATCGATCTCTTCTTCCTTTCCGTCTTTGTCCTCCATCAGAATGTTCGAATAAAAAACACCGTCTTCTAGCTTATGAATGAACACCCCTTTCACAAAAAAATGAAAAGCCTGCCCCATCGACACAAACAAATCATGCGTCAACGGTCGCGGTGTACGGATATCTTTTTCCAAAGCCAAAGCAATGGATTGTGCTTCAAAACTTCCAATGATGATCGGCAACTTCCTCATTCCCAGTTCCTCTTCCAAAATCAACGCATAAGCACCCGTTTGGGTCTGGCTATAAGAAATGCCTTTTATGTTTAGTTTCACCAAATTCTCCATCAGGCTGTAAATCTAATAAAATCTACAATTTAGGGAAATTATTTTATTCATTAAAATCAATTTTCCTAAATCATTTTATTTCAAACAAACATCTTCCACGTAAAGAAAAACCTCCAAAGTTTTGAAAACCTTGGAGGTTGGCATTATTTGATAATTGTACTTACTACATAAGACAATTATACATTTTACAAAAAATTAAGCTCCTTTAAATTTTTTCACTTCTTCGATCAATTTCGGAACTACTTCAAAGGCATCACCCACGATTCCATAATCCGCTGATTTGAAGAACGGCGCTTCTGCGTCCGGATTGATTACAACGATTGTTTTCGAACCATTTACACCTGCCAAATGCTGGATCGCTCCGGAAATCCCGATGGCTATGTACAATTTTGGCGCAATTGCTTTCCCTGTTTGCCCCACATGTTCGCTATGAGGTCTCCATCCGATGTCGGCTACCGGTTTGGATGAAGCCGTAGCCGCTCCCAAAAGTTTAGCTAATTCCTCAATCATACCCCAGTTCTCAGGACCTTTCAATCCACGTCCGCCTGAAACTACAATTTCCGCTTCTTTCAGATCAATTTTATCTGAAGATGCCTGTTCTACTTTTACTACTTTTACTTTTGAGTCAGCATCACTTACAGAAACGTTGGCAGACTCCTCAGTTCCTGAAACCGGATTTTCTTTTAATCCAAATGCGTTCTGTAAGACAGTCAACACTTTTGCGCCTTCTGTTACTTCGATTGTTTCGATTCCTTTTCCGGAAAAAGCTCTTCTTTCTGCTGTGAAAGGAGAAACATTACTTGGAGCGGAAGTTAAATTCGTAACCAAAGTTGCGTTGGTTTTCAAAGCCAATAAGGGCGCAAATGAGGAAGCATCGTTAGTTGCCGGTAAAACGATAATTTCACCGTCTTTTAATTCTGCCAAAACTTTTGCAAAAGAATTGGGCGAAAAGTTTTTCAAAGCATCACTCGATACTTTTAGCACTTTATTTGCTCCGTATTTGTATAATGAATCAGAAGATTCCGTTGCATTTATCGCTACTGCAGTAACGGTATCGCCGGATTTGTCTGCAATTGATTTCGCATAAGAAACTGCTTCAAATGCTGCTTTTTTATAATGTCCTTCCTGAGACTCTGCGTATACTAAAATTGCCATTTTAAATTTTGTTTAAAGGTTAATTAAATAACTTTTGCTTCTTCGTGTAATAATCTCACTAATTCTCCCACATTGTCTTTGTCGACCAAAGTTACATTTCCTCTCGAAGCCGGTTTTACATATCCGACTACTTTTAATTTGGAAGAAGTTTGTTCTGCTTCTACAACGCTAAGTGGCTTAGTACGAGCTGCCATAATTCCTCTCATATTGGGGATTCTCAATTCGGATTCTTCTACCAATCCTTTTTGTCCGGCAATTACAACAGGAAATGAAGCAGAAACGGTTTCTTTTCCACCATCAATTTCGCGTACGGCTTCTATTGAATTTCCTTCTACTTTCAAACCAACACATCCGTTTACAAATGCATAATCCAAAATTCCGGCTACAAATCCCGGTACTTCTCCACCGTTAAAGTCAATGGATTCACGTCCTGCTAAGACGATATCGTAACCACCTTCTTTTGCGATTTTCGCAATTTGAGTTGCTACAAAAAATCCGTCTCTCGCATCAGCATTTACACGGATTGCATCATCAGCTCCTATCGCCAAAGCTTTTCTCATAACTGGTTCCACAGAAATATCTCCTACAGTAACAACCGTAATTTTTGCCCCTTGGGTTTCCTGTAATTGAACTGCTCTTGTCAAACTGAATTCGTCATGTGGATTGATCACAAACTGGACACCATTTTTGTCAAATTCTTTCCCGTCGCTTGTGAAATTTATTTTTGCAGTAGTATCCGGAACACTACTGATACATACTAATATTTTCATGGTATAATTATTTTGGGTTTTTGATTATCAACTGAACGCTTTCTTTAAAAGTTTGTTTTTAAACAATTAATACTCTTTTGTTTAAATTTTTTAAAGTTCGTAAATATAAGGAAAAAAATATATTATGCACGCATAGCATCTATAAGATTTTTATCACTTTTTGACTAATTCTTGCTTCTCACGCTCAATTTGTTTGTTGAAAACATATTTGGTGATATAAATGCTAAATTCATAAAGAATAACAAGAGGAATAGCCGCAATCATCATGCTCATCACATCGGAAGGCGTAATAACGGCCGCAATTACAAGTATAACGACCAATGCATGTTTGCGATAGGTTTTCAGAAATTGAGGTGTTATGATTCCAATACTTGCTAAAAAATAAGCAAAAATCGGAAAGAGAAAGACGAGCCCCATTCCAAGCAAAGTTTGTACAAACATGGATGTATAGGCAGAAAGCCTCCATTCATTTGAAATTCCAAATGGATTATACGAATACAAAAATTGAACTGAAAAAGGCAGCATGAAAAAATAGCTAAACAGCACACCTATTAAAAAGAAAAAACTGACTGCCACAACTGTTCCGTTGGCATGTTTTTGTTCATTTGCATTTAAACCTGGCTTGATAAACCGCCAAATTTCCCAAACTATATAAGGAATGGCTAAAATCAGTCCACATAATAAAATGGTATAAATCTGAGACGTAATCTGTCCGGATGGATCTAAGTTTTTTAATTCTTTTGTATAATTAAATGCATCCGGATAAATCGGATCCATTCCTAATTTCCCCGAAAAAGAATTTAATAATTGATAGGTAAAAAAGTCCGAAGTCAGAGGAGCCATGATAAAATTATCGGTGATATAGCTCCAAAAAATTGCACAAATAATTGCTCCTACAAAAATGGCGATAAATGAACGAATCAAATGCCCCCTTAACTCAAAAATATGACCTAAAAAGGATAATTCCTTTTCTTCTTTTTCTTCTGCCATTACGCTTCTATTCCATGTTTAATTAAAGCATGTAAATCCAAAATTCCGAAATAATGCTCGTTGCGGTCGATCACCACCAGCTGACCGATGTTGAAATCCCTTAATTTGTGAAAAGCATCTACCGCTTTTTCGTCCTTGTAAACGCTTTTCGGATTCGCTGTCAAAATATCTTTTGCTAACAAATGCCTGTATTCAATATGTTTCTGTAAAGTTCTTCTTAAATCACCGTCGGTAATGACGCCTGCGATTTGTTCCCCATCCAATACTACGGTGATACCATTTCTTCCCGAAGTCAAAGAATCAATTACCTCAAAAACAGTCGATTCAGGACGAACAATCGGTCGCTGAAACGTATCCATCACATCTTCTACACTCCAAAGTAGTCTTTTTCCAAGCGCCCCTCCCGGATGGTATTTTGCGAAATCATCTCCTGTAAAATTTTTGATTTTCATCAATGTAACTGCCAAAGCATCACCCATAACAAGTTGAGCAGTCGTGCTAGAGGTCGGCGCGAGATTATTGGGACAAGCTTCTCTTGAGACCGTAATATTCAAAATCACATCTG
>CALLXZ010000316.1 GCA_937875605.1 uncultured Moheibacter sp. | reverse complement strand
AATCAAAGTAGATTCACTCAAACCGGTTAGAAAAGGTTCTGTCAACCAACCACTGATTATAAAACTTCCGGTTTGGGTATAATGTTCTGAACTTAATTTCTGTAGAGCAGCATCCGCTCCGTTCATCGTCAATAAAGCAATCATAAACGCAACTTCCATGAAAAGAATATAATTAGCGTCGGTTTTCGGCCATCCTTTCATTTCGGAATTCATAAAGCGTTTTACGTGAACGATGTTTCGTCGAATTAGAAAAATCAAACAGGAAACCAAAGTCAAAAAGGCGAGAATTTCAAAGAAACCAATCATTCCGCCATAGAAACCACCCATGAAACTCAATACTCGATGCGTTCCGAAAACTCCGTCGATTAGGATTTCTAAAACTTCAATGTTGATGAGTAAAAATCCTACGTACACAAATCCATGCAAAATAGCAGGAATAGGTCGAACACCCATTTTTCCTTGCCCTAATGCTACTCGGAACATGGTTTTCCAACGTTCGGAAGGACGGTCAAAACGGGTAATTGGTTTTCCTAATTTTATATTCCGGATTAACTTTTTAACGTTCCGGCTGAAAAACCATATGGCAAAAGCCAATAAAATGACGAAAATAATATTGTCTATGTATTGCATAAACTATTCTTCTTTGGGTGCTGCTTGCTTTTTACCAAAGATAGAAAATTGTACGTATCGGTTTGGATTCTCTTTGAAATCGGCGAGCAATTCATCCAGTGTTTTAGAGGTTCTTGTTAAATTATCATAAAGTTCTCTGTCGTTCATAATCGCTCCCAGCGTGCCTTCGCTATTGTTTATGTTGTCGAGCGTTGCATTTAGTTTGACAGAAGCTTCTTCAAAATTTTTGATAATTTTTTCTAATTCTAAATTATTGAACTTCGTAGCAACCGTACCAAATTTATCCATGGTTTGTTCGGCAGAAGCTAAAGTTGCTTTTAATTGTTCATTATTATTAGCAATCATTTGATTGGCTCCATCGGATGTTTTGGTAAGGGATTGTGAAGTCTGACCAAAGGCAACCAATGTCGCATCCAGACTTTTCAAAACTTGTTTCAAACTCTGACGATTTTCTTCATCGAGCATTTTATCGACGTTACCAACAGTTGAGTTAAATGTTACCAAAAGGGAATCCAATTTTTGTTTGGTTGGACCTAATTCTTTTGAAAACACATCGGTTAGCGAAGACTTTACCATCCCACGAAGCGTATCACCGCTCTCCGCTTTTGGTCCTTTATAATCTAACAATAATCGCACTTCCGCTCCTGACATAAGTCCCGGTTCGTAGATTTCGGCTTCCGTGTTTTTGGAGAAATCTATGTTTTTATCCAGTTTGATGGTTACGACAAAATAAATAGGCGTTACGTTGTCGATGATTTTGATTTCATCTACTCTACCAATTCGCAATCCGTTTACCGTAACCGGTTTTGACGGCGCCAGACCACTTACGTTTTCATATTTTACATAATAGGTATTTCCGCCTGATAAAAGGTTTTTCCCTTTTAAAAAATTATACAATGCATAGAAAGCTACCAACGTAACAATCACTACAAACCCCGTTTTCACTTCTTTTGTGATTCTCATCTTTCTAAAAATTTACGCCAAAAATAATGATTATTTTTTGGGTGATTCTTCAATTAATTTTTCTCCGTTAAAAGTAACGATAAAGGCAGATTTAAATCCTTTATCCTGCGCCAGTTTCAAATCTTTCTGTGCTTCTTCGTATGTTTTGGTAGAACCATAGAAATACAAATTCATATTTCCTTTTTTCACTCTTAAGACATTTTTCAATCCGCCGAACTTATTGTCACGATCACGGTATTTTTTATTGGATGCCAAGAATTGAATTCTATAATTCTGATTTCCTTGTAATTTTTCATTGTTGATGAATTCGGCTACAAAAGCATCTTTGAATCCTTTTCGGATGGTATACGCCAACAATTCATCCCGTTCAGAAGCCATATTTGTATTACCGTAATAATATTTGTAGACGTCACCTGCTTGTACAACTTCCACGCCCGTCAATCCTTTTAACTGTTCTGCGCTTGGACCGTATTTATTTTTGGAAACCAAAATCTGAATTTTGAAAGTTTTACCGGCAACCGGTTTTTCGACTTCTTTTGGTTTTTCTTCCTCTTCAGGCATGGTCTTACGATCGTATTCTTTTTTGAATTTTTCAAAAGCGGTAAACAAACTTTCCGTTGCTTTCTGCTTTCCATATTCTGAGCCTAGAAAGCTTCCTTCATCCTGATTGGAAATAAAACCTAATTCCACTAAAACGGCAGGAGAAGCGTTGGTACGTAAAACGTGAAAATTACTTTGTTTAACACCTCTGCTGGATCTTCCGATTTTCACAAATTCGTCTTCCACCAATTTAGCAAAACTTAAACTTTGATCTTTGTAGGCGGAAAACATAATATCAAATGCGATAACGGCTTCCGGATCATTTGCATCAAATTTCTGGTATTTTTCTTGGTTATCCTCCAACAAGATAACACTGTTCTCACGTTTTGCAACGTCCATCGTTTCCTGACTTCGGCTTAAACCCATTACAAAAGTTTCGGTTCCGTAAGCACTTTTATTATTCGCCGAATTACAATGGATGGACACAAATAAATTCGCATGGTTTTTATTAGCAATTTGGGTACGTTCCCATAATTCAAGGAAAACATCGGTTTTACGAGTATAAATGACTTTAACATCTTTGTATTTATTTTCGATCATTTTCCCCAAACGCATACTAACGTCCAACACAATGTGTTTTTCATCCTCTACAACACCTCTCGCTCCGGAATCCTTTCCCCCATGTCCGGGATCAATTACGATGATGAAATTTTGTTTACTCTGAGCATACGAATTCATCCCTAAAAACGTGATAAATAGAACCCCTAATAAAATTTGTTTGTTAATCCTTGTTAATCTCATTATTCAGCCACAATTTTTGTTTACTTTTGACACGATTTAGCGCAAAAATAAGTTTATTACTTTGCATAAAAGGATTTTTAAATATCTATTTGCATTATTTTTTCTACTGCTTTTCAACAGCACGGTTTTTTCACAGGTCGATCCCGACACTACGGAAAGCCCTGATACGGCTGTTGTAGTTGTGGATACTATCAAAATTGATACCGTTCGGGAAGAACGTTTAGAAGATATTTTGGTTTATAATTCTGATGACCAAATCCACGAATGGCGAAAAAAAATGAGCTACTTGCTTCGGAATGCCGTTGTAAAGTACACCGACATGGAAATTCTTGCGGATTATGTGGAGATCAATTGGGAAACAGGCGACATTTATGCAGACGGAAAAAGAGATTCACTTGGAATTATTACCGAACCCACTATATTCAAACAAGGGGGAAAAGAATACGAGCAGCATAGTTTCAAAGTCAACTTCAAAACAAAAATCGGTATTGCGTATAATGTTCGGATCATGGAAGGAGAAGGTGTATTAGTCGGCGACCGCGTCAAACGTGTGAACGATAGCACCATGTACGTTCGCGGAGCGGATTATACGACCGACACATATTTCATAGAGAAAAAAACCAATGACCCTGATTATGTTTTACGTACCGGAACCGCCAAATATATAGATGGTAAAACCAAAGCCATGGTCACCGGACCTATCAATATGCGCATTTATGATGTTCCAACTCCCCTAACGCTCCCATTTGCCTATTTACCTATGGGCGAAAACCGTTCTGCCGGTATCATCATTCCTTCATTCGGAGAACGAAATGACGTTGGGTTCTTTTTAGAAGGAGGCGGTTTTTATTTGCCGATAGGAGATTATTTGGATTTGTCGGTTACAGGCGAAGTTTACACCAAAGGGAGTTGGGGAATCCATACCAATTCTACTTACAGGAAAAGATACCGTTTCAATGGTGGATTCCGTTTTGATTATGAAAACCGTGTCACCGGAATAAAAGGATTGGACAATTACAGCCGAATGACCAATTACCGTGTTAACTGGAATCACTCGCAAGACCCGAAATCAAATCCTAATTTGATTTTTTCTGCCAATGTAAATTTATCCAGTTCGCAGTATTTCAGAGAAAGTATCAATAACAATAACATCATCAACGGAGATGTTTATACGAACACAACCTCTTCGTCTATTTCTGTCAATAAGATTTTCCCAAATTCACCTTTTTCCTTATCCGTTGTGGCTTCGCATCATCAAAATAATAACAGAAGCACAAACGAACCGGCAACTATGCAGTTTGTTTTACCCCAATTAACATTTAATATGAGCCGAATTTATCCTTTCGCTCCAAAATCCGGAAGTAAAAAAGGTTTGCTTAAAAATTTAGCGGTGGGATACAATATGAATTTGGTCAATAATATCAATACGACGGAAGATGATGCTTTTACCAGCCGTATGTGGGAAGATGCACGAAACGGTTTGAGGCATAGAGTAGATTTGAATTCCGGGATGACATTAGGAACCTATTTCCCAGTTACGCTAAGTGCCGGATATGATGAAGTATGGTATTTGAAAACATTTGGGAAAATATATGATGCGGAACAAAATGCAGTAGTAGATTATGA
>CALLXZ010000315.1 GCA_937875605.1 uncultured Moheibacter sp. | reverse complement strand
CCGGAAACCACGATGAAATGCTCCGCAAATTTACGGATTTGAACTTAGGGAAAATCAAATTGACGAATAAAGAAATTTTGCAATTGGATGGTAAATATGCGTGGGTTTTCCATGGCGATGTTTTTGATGCTTCAGTTCAACATTCTAAATGGATTGCGCGTTTGGGAGGTGTGGGCTATGATTTGCTCATCCAGTTAAATAACTTGATTAATTGGGCACTTGCAAAGATGGGCAGGGAAAAATATTCACTTTCCAAAAAAATTAAAAACAGTGTCAAAAAAGCATTGAAATATATTTCTGATTTTGAAAATACAGCCTCAGAATTGGCTGTGGAAAAGGGATTTGATTATGTAATCTGCGGACACATTCATCAGCCACAAATGCGAGAAGTGGAAACCAAAAAAGGAAAATGCATATATTTGAATTCAGGAGACTGGATTGAAAATATGACTGCACTGGAATACCATGATGGTGAATGGTCGCTATTTTCGTATGAACAAAACAAAGATAAATTGGTTTCAAAAGAGGAAGAAGAAATATCCGAAATGACGTTAGAAGAATTGATTTCATCCGTAACAAGTTCTGAGTTTAGCGTTTTAAATTAGATATTTCTTATCATTCTAAACTCGAAACACGTAATTACAATTCAAAAAATGAAAGTATTATATGCGCTTCAATGCACAGGAAACGGGCACATAGCACGAGCTCATGAGATTCTTCCCATTTTGAAAAAATATGCAGAAGTCGATTTATTAGTCAGTGGTCATCAGTCACAAATCGAATTACCGCAAGAACCTAAATATTCATTCAGCGGAATTTCGCTTTTGTATGACAGCAAAGGCGGATTGTCTTATTGGAATACAGCTTTTAAGAATAATTTTCTAAAAGCTATAAAGGATATTAAAAGTGTTCCGGTAGAAAATTATGATTTGGTTTTAAATGATTTTGAGCCCATTTCTGCTTGGGCTTGTAAGATGAAAAAGTTTGATAAAATTTTAGGATTCAGTCATCAGGCTTCGATGCTTTTTCCCGAAACTCCAAAACCGGAAAACAAAGATTTCTTTGGAGAATTGGTTTTGCAGCGTTATGCACCGGTGAAAAATAAATTCGGATTTCATTTTCATGAATACAATCCTGCAATTTTCAAACCCGTAATTCGTTCTTCTGTCCGCAATTTAAATCCGGAAAACAAAGGATTTTACATGACTTATCTTCCAAGTTTTTCGGATGAATTTTTAATTCAAAAATTAAATGAAACGCATG
>CALLXZ010000314.1 GCA_937875605.1 uncultured Moheibacter sp. | reverse complement strand
TGCATGAAATGATTAGCAGCATCTCGTTCGCTCATTCCGCCATCGATTAAAGATTTCATTTCCATCGCTCCGCAGATATTGGAAATAATTTCACCTATCGCATCTCGTTCTTCATCTTTTACAGCAGGCGAATCGGCATAAATTTCCAATACTTCCAAAGCATTTTCCATCGCTTCGTTTGAAACATTTTTGGCTAAATTCTTATAAACCGGCAATTTCATTTGTAATCTCTTTTAAATGTTCTTCTTTTGACGTAACCACTTGATTTACAAACTTCCCATCTTTATAAATGGCGAAAGTAGGCAAATTGGTTACTTCGGCTAATTTTCGGCTTTCCGGGAATTTTTCCGCATCTACATAGATGAATTGGATGTTTGGGTTCGCTTCCGCCAAACGTTTTACTTTTGGCTTCAACAAACGACAGTTTCCACACCAAGCCGCTCCGAACTGAACCAGAACTTTATCGTTCTGAGTCAGTACTTCCGGCAAATTATCTTCCGTTGCTTCTACAAACATCTTAGTTCAAATTTACATTGGTAGACAAATATTCGGCAACTCCATCTTTTGTAGCATTCATCGCCGCTTTTCCTTCTTCCCAGTTTGCAGGACAAACTTCTCCGTATTTTTCAACATGCAAAATAGCATCCAACAAACGCACATATTCGTCGATGTTTCTTCCCAATGGCAAATCGTTGATGGTTTCGTGACGGATTACACCGTTTTTGTCGATGATGAAAGTTCCTCTGTAAGCGATAGGAAGTCCTTCAAAAACGATACGGTCTGTTTCATAGTCTGTAACATATTCGCCCGCTAAAACACCATAATCCATCGAAATCGTTTTTGCTAAATCCGCAACTACCGGATACGTAACTCCTTGAATTCCACCGTTATCTTTTTCAGTATTTAACCAAGCCAAATGCGTTTCTTCAGAATCAGTCGAAACCGCAACCACAACTGCATCTCTTTTTTCGAATTCCGCTAATTTAGCTTGAAATGCGTGTAATTCGGTTGGACAAACAAATGTGAAATCTTTTGGATAAAAGAACAATACGATATTTTTTTCGCCGATTGGCAATGTGAAGTCAGATACAATTTCTTCTCCGTCCAAAACTGCCGGAGATACAAACTGAGGGGCTTTTTTTCCTACTAATGACATAATCTAAAGGTTTTTAATTTATACTTCCGCAAAGTTAAGACTCGATTATTTCAAAAGAAATGATGAATTATAGGTAATGACTATGAATGAATTTATAGTTTTTATAC
>CALLXZ010000313.1 GCA_937875605.1 uncultured Moheibacter sp. | reverse complement strand
CCTGACTTTGAACTTACACAGGAGACAAATGTTAATGGACAAAAAACCGATACTTTACTGGGCAGTTATAAAAAAGGAATGACGTTTAGTTTCGGAATAAGTTGGTCAATGTAAACATTTTAAAAACAATAAATATTTGAGATTATGAACACAGGAAAAAGAATTTTAATGCTAACAGCTATCGCAGGTTTATTTACAGCGTGTAGCGGCGATGATGATTCCAAATCGCCAATAGATAATGGAGATGGAGCAGCAAACGGGATTATTACTTCATTGAATGACCCTGATTTTAATGTTTCTGCTTTAAAAGGAAAAATTGGAGCAAATATCGAATTACCAGCCGGAGACTATGTGTTATCAGGTGATTTGGTAATACAAGCTCCTTATACGTTGAAAATAAATCCAGGAACTACTTTCAAAGCAGTTGCAGGAGGATCTAATGTTTATTTAGCAGTTGAGCAAGGAGCAAAAATTGATGCTCAGGGAACAGCTGCAGCACCGATTAGATTTACATCAAATGCTTCATCTCCAGCTGCAGGTGACTGGGGTGGAATTATGATTATGGGATATGCGCCATTGAGTGGAGGTGGATCAGCTGTAACAGAGGTTGTTGACTTCTTTTATGGAGGAGATAACACGAATGATAATTCAGGAGTTCTTTCTCACGTCATTATTGAGTATTCAGGAGCAAGAATCAATGATGAAAAAGAATTTAACGGACTTACACTTTATGGGGTAGGAAAAGGAACTACAATTAATAATATTGCAGTTTTTAATAACGATGATGATACAATTGAATTCTTTGGTGGATCAGTGGATGTTACCAATTTATTGGTTGTAAACTCTACGGATGACTTGATAGACTGGACACAAGGATATAACGGAACCATCACAAATGCTTACGCAATTAGAGAAGAAGGATATAATTCAGTATCTTCCGATCCTCGTGGAATCGAAGCAGACGGAAACCTTGATGGTTTAGCACCGGGACAAACAGGTCAGTCAAACCCTACAGTAAACGGTCTTACAATTGTTAACAATGCAGCAGTTGAATTTTCCGATATTTTTAAAATCAGAAGAGGTAGTGGTGCAACGATTACAAATGCTTTGGTAATTTGGGGAGCAAACTCTACTATCGCCGGAGATTTCGTTGATTGTACAGACTCTTTAGGAGATGCTATGGGAAGCACAAACATTTCCGTATCTGTTTCAGGAAACGTTGATGCCGCAGATATTAAAGTGGGAGCAAATAATGCTACTGTAAATGTAGTATCAGGAAACACAGGAGCCAATACTTCTGCATTTAGCTGGACAGGTTATCAATTCTAAAACATTATCAAAAAAACTAAAAACCTCTTCGATATAAAGTTTTGAGGAGGTTTTTTAATTGATTAAAAATTAACTATTTATTAATTAGGCATTTCGATAGATTATCATACATTTGCAATCCAAAAAATACAAATCAGAGAAAAATGAAAAAATTATTTACAACTTTAACCGTTTTTGCAGCTATTTCATTGTCTGCACAAAATTTATTGACAAATCCAAGTTTCGAAAGTGACTTGACAGGATGGTCAGCTGGACCTACAGCTTCATACACGTTGCCTACAGTAGTTTCAGGTGGTTCTCAGGATGGAGACAAGCATGTAGCTTACAATTCTCCTTCTGCTACAACTGGATTTTATCAAAATGTACCTGTAACTGCAGGTCAATCTTACGAAATTAATTTCTGGTACAAAGCTTCTGGAGATGATGAGGATGCAAGAATCTGGAGTATCTTTAGAGATGCAGGAGGAGCTGCAGTTTACACTACAGATGATGCTTCAACCGATGAATTCAGAACATTGAACTTATATCTTCCAACTGTTTCAGAATGGACATTGCACACAGCGGTAATGCCTGCAGGTACAGGTGCAGTTAGCTTGGATGTCGCATTCAGAGCTTATACAGGCGGTACAGTTACTTTTGATAACATAAAAGCTGGAGTAGAAGGGACTATGAGCGTTTCTGATATAAATGACTTCTCAAACGGTGTGAAAATGAACACAGTAGTTACAAACAAATTGACACTTCAATTACCAGAACGTGCAACTGTGAACATTTACACGATGGAAGGAAAATTAGTTTCTTCAAACCGTGTTGACAATGGTGGAAGCGTTGAAACTTCTTCTTTGCCAAAAGGTGTTTATGTAGTAAAAGTTACCAACGGATACGCTACAACAACTCAAAAAATCGTTAAGAAATAATTCTTATAAAATAAATTATAATCACGGTTTGCTTCTATTTTAGAGTGAACCGTGATTTTTCTTTAATATCAATTAACTTAATTCTAATAAATGAAAAATATTTTTTTATCCTCATTAATACTCTTCTGTGGTCTAGGCTTAAATGCTCAAGAATTAGTACCAAATGGAGGAATGGAAGAATGGGAATGGACAGGTAGCAATTATGTTCCATATAATTGGGGAGTTTCAATTCCTGCATCTGGAGGCTATGTCGAATCATCTGATGTTAGATATTTTGGACTTAAAAGTGCTATGGTTGATGCTCCTAATGGAGCCGGATATGTCCGTCTCTATTTAGAAGAAGATATAAATGTAGTACCCGGACAGCAGTATACTTTCAGCTATTGGTATGACGATTCTTTTGGGGGAGCAAAATTACGCCATTATGCTTCTTTCAGAGATGCAAATGGTGTAGAAATAGATTACGCTTTGGATTTACTACAGCCTGAGTCTGTTCCTGATACAGAGGGCTGGGAAGATATGGTGATTGTTTTGACTGCACCTGCAAATGCGGCCAAATTCCGATTGGATTTTAGAGTTTATGAAGACGTACCGAGTGAATATGATGTAATTTACATAGATGAAATTTCATTCAAGGGAGGAAATATGTCAATAAATGATTTGGAAGCTTCAAATATTTATGTGACAACCGTTTGGAGTGATCAGGCAACTTTCTCCACAAAAGGAAACGCGACAGTTGAAATTTTTAATTTGAACGGGCAATTAGTTCAAAAAGCAAATGGGATGAATAATTTCACCATAAACGTTAGCGGATTGGCTAAAGATCTTTACGTAGTAAAAGTTAGGGCTGACGGAAAAGTATTGACTCAAAAAGTGGTTAAGAAATAATTTCTGAAACAATTTTAAAATACGATCCCGTTCACTACTTCAAAGTGAACGGGATTTTTGTTCTTCTACTCCTTTTTATACAGTAGCTCTTCTTTTGCTGATCATGCGGTCAAGCGAATATTTTCCCGGACCGAGCAATAAAATACTCAGATAAATACTCAGATAGATCAGAGCTAATTCCTTATCACCAAAAGGATCTGCGCTATGCGCTACAAATGCCGCATACACCATCGTAAATATAAGCGGAATCAGTGCATAACGTGTCATTAACCCGAAAATTACCAAACCTGCACAAATAAATTCTGCAAAAACAACTAAACCTAAACTGGCTGTCGCACCTATTCCAAACGGATCAATGAATTGGATAGCATCGTCCGAAAAGAATTTTTGGAACTTTCCCAATCCGTGTCCATAAAGCATAAATCCTCCTCCAACTATCCTAAGTAGTAGACTTGAAAAATCTACATTGGACGTAGTTGTTCCCGATGAAAATAGGTGCATTTTTTTCATTTTCCTGTAAATATGTGTGTGAAGTAAAGGTATAAAATAATTATAACTTCATAATTAATTAATTATGAATGAATTGTAATAAAAATTAACCTAAAAATGCTGTAACTTCCTTTAGAAAAGATTTCGGGTTTTCTGCATGCACCCAATGTCCGGAATTCGGAATCGTTTTGATTTCAGCATTTGGAAAGTGTTGTCGGATCAACTCAAAATCAGCATCGAGTATATAATCCGATTTCTCTCCACGCAGAAACAACGTAGGTTTTTCAAAAATTCCATCCGTCAAATTTCCACCAACCATTCCGTCATAAGAATCCGTCAAAGTTTTCAGATTAAATCGGAATGCATACTTTCCGCTTTCTTTTGCATATACATTTTTCAATAGAAATTGTCGCGTTCCCATATCGGGAATATATTGCTTTAAGACGTCTTCCACATCCGAACGCTTTTCTACCTTTTCAAAATCAATCGAATTCAAAGCTTTTATAATTCCCTGATGGTGTGGTGGATAAGCCTTTGGGGCCATATCAGCGATAATTAATTTTTCAATTTTTTCCGGATGTTTATAAGCAAATTCAATTACGGAACGACCACCCAACGAATGTCCCAATAGATAACAACTATCTATCTGATGATGGTTTAAATAATTTAAAATATCATCAGACATGGCATCAAAGCCCATATCGTCCGAGTGAAAGCTTCTTCCATGATTCCGTAAATCTATGGCATGAACCGTATACAACTCCGCAAACTGTTTGGCAAGCGTTGCGAAATTATCAGATTGCCCAAATAAACCATGAAAAATTAAAAGGTGTTTGGTTTTGTCGCCAACTATTTTGCTGTGGAGGATTTTTGTCATTTAAAACTATTTTTTATTTCCTAATTCAATCCTTTTCAAATACGACTGAATCGTATTTTCCATTCCCATATAAAGAGCTTCTGAAATCAAGGCATGACCGATGGAAACTTCGGCGATTTCAGGGATTTGCTGGATGAAATATTGAAGATTATCCAAACTCAAATCGTGTCCGGCATTGACCATCAACCCATTTTTGATAGCTTCTTTTGCCGTTTCCTGATAAGGTTGAATTCCTGCTAAATTTCCTTTTCCATATTCCACCGCGAAACTTTCCGTGTACAATTCAATCCGGTCAGTTCCTGTTTTTGCAGCTGCTTCTATTAAACTTGGATTTGGATCTAAAAATATCGATGTACGAATTCCGTTTTGTTTGAATTCTGAAATAATTTCAGTCAGATAATCCAAATGTTTAATCGTATCCCATCCGGCATTCGAAGTAATCGCATCATCGGCATCGGGCACCAGTGTTACCTGTTCAGGTTTTATTTCCAGAACCATTTTCATAAAGCTATCAATCGGTTTTCCTTCGATATTGAATTCAGTTGTTACAACCGGTCTTAAATCGTAAACATCCTGATAGCGAATGTGTCGTTCGTCCGGGCGCGGATGAACCGTAATTCCCTGCGCACCAAATTCCTGCGCTTTTACAGCCGCTTCTACTACATTAGGTGTATTTCCGCCGCGTGCATTTCTGATTGTGGCGATTTTATTGATATTTACACTAAGCTTCGTCATGATTCGGATAAATAAATGGTTGTGAAATTTCTAGTTCAAATTCCTTACTGGCACTGATCAAATGATCAAAAATATCGGATTGAATACGTTCGAACTCAGTCATTTCGGAAGTATTGGCAAAACAATAAATTTCCAGAGGCATTCCTTGTGGCGTAAGTTCCAATTGTTTGACCATGATTTTGTCATTTTTCGAAACATCCGTCCGGTTGGAAAGATAGTTTTCCACATATTTTCGGAAAACGCCTATGTTAGTCAATTGCCTTCCGTTGATGACTAAATCTTTATGCATTACTTTTTTATTGCTTTCTTGAATTTCTTCTAATTTTAATTCAATATAAGAACCAATTAAATCAATTTTTTTGAATTTTTTCAGCATTTCATCGTCACAGAATTGGAACGAATTCACATTGAAATAAATCGGACGTTTGATACGACGGGTATTGGTTGCGGCCATCCAGGAATGGTTGGTGATTTCAGACGAAATCAAATCATACGTCGGAACGGTGGATACGGATTTGTCGAATTTTTCAATTTTGGTTACGGCAAGGTTTATTTCTTTTACAATTCCTTCTACGCCATATTTTGAAACAGAAATCCAATCTCCAACTTTGATGCTCTTTGACGTTGCAATCTGTAAACCCGAAACAAATCCCAAAATGGAATCCCGGAAAATCAATAAAACCACAGCCGTCAAGGCTCCTAAAACCGTCAGGATTTTGGAAACATCTGTGTCAATTAGAGTTGCGATAAATGTCAGCGCACCAAAAAATGCTACAAAAATTTTAATCATTTGACCAAAAGCCCGTACTCCAACTGTCGCATGGTTTTCGCGTTCATCGTTTATGTCTATGATGGCGTCAATTACTCGGAAAATAAAACGAATGATGATCAGAATGATAATCAGTCCGATGAATTTGTCGGCAAATTTGTCAATCCCATGGTATTTCTGAAACACATAAGGATTGATTTCAGTAAGCATCCAAACCGTCACAAAATGAATCAGCGTACGGAAAACTTTGTGCGCATAGAATTTTTTGATCCAATTGAATTTGGAGTGCTTCGCCAAAAGTCCGATCAGACCACCTATTGTTTTTTGAAGTATAAAATCAATTAATAACAGGACTGCTACCCAAAAAAACGCTTCTAAAAAAGGCAAAAAAGCTTTTCCTAAACTCTCTCCAAATAATTCTTTTATCTGCTTTCGGACGACTTTCGCCAGATCAGCTATGTATTTGTTAGAGTATAATTTGGAAGAATTTTCGAACACGATTTTTAAATTTCCAGCAAAGGTAATGCCTATTCAAAATTTAACCGTTAACATAATCGTAAAAAGATTGTAATTTTACACAAATGGAAGAAACATTTATCAAAAGTCTTTTTGCTGTGGTGATGCTGGTAGGAGTAGCGGGATCTATATTGCCGGTTCTACCGGGTGCGCCTTTGGCATTTGGATCACTTTTATTGGCAAAAATTCTTAATTTTTCTGAAATAAGCTGGTGGGTTGTCGGAATATTTGGGTTTTTAACTATTGTCGGCGTTGTATTGGATTATGTAGTTCCGGTAGCAACTACCAAAAAAATGGGCGGAAGTAAATACGGTGTGTATGGATTAATTATTGGTCTCATCATCGGAATTATTTTCTCTCCGTTTGGATTTGTCAGTATTATCATAGCACCATTCCTAGGTGCGCTTATTGGAGAATTGATCTATGACCGACAAAATTACAAAAGAGCGGTCAAGGCGGCGGCCGGCTCTATCATCGGCTATTTTCTTACAAGTGGATATGGAATTGTACTTTGTCTTTCGATGTTGGTGGTTTTTCTGGTGAAAGATGTTTTTTGATTTCAGACTAATTCCAATTCATTTAAAATAAAAACCGGGCTAAAAAATCAACCCGGTTTCATCATTTAATCAAAGTATTTTCAATTATTTCTTAATAATCTTTTTCGTCACATTTTTTCCATCTAATTTTAATGTCAGGATGTAAACGCCTTTTGGTAAATGACCAATTTTCACAACACCATTATTGCTGGATAATTGATTTGTCAAAACGATTCTTCCCGAAGAATCTGTAATGGTTACGGATTCTACTTTTGCTTTTTGTGAAGCAATATTTAAGACATCCGATGTCGGGTTTGGATAAACCGTAATTCCATAGGAATCACCCATTTCTTCAATTCCTAAAGAAGAACAATCTACTTGGGCTTCCCAACCATACGTATTACCTAAATTATCCGATATGAATTCGATTGTTATTGCTCCGGAAGCATCCGTAGAAGCAAATACGGGTCCAGGATTATTATTTCCATTAATTGTACCGTTTTCAAAAAGAGGAGCATCTAAACTATCCCCGTTATGAATATACATATAGTCGCTATTGTTTTGTAATCCAATTCGATTAAAACTTAATGTAACTTTTTCTCCGCTGGATGAAGGATAAAATGTTTTGATGATGTGTTGATTGGATGAATAAGGTCCACTTTCGCCACCAGTGTCTGTAAATAACGTGCCATCACAGAAATTGCCTGGTAACAGAATAGCAGTTTTTCCTCTTCCAACGGCTCCGTCATCACACACATTGATTATTTCCAATTCATAATATTGATTGGGTGTAAATGCTGTTCCCGGAATAACAAAATTTGTTGAACTTGTGGATTGCCATGTTGTAGGTGGGGTGGTTCCAAACGGATAAACTCTATACTGCCATTGCGTAGAAGTTTCATCTACTAATTCTACTTGGAAACTATTATCGGATTGAGGAGTTACAGTTAATTCTTCAATGGAGATATTACAGAAATCATCCTGATCTACACAAGAGGTCTGTAAACAATCTTTGCCATCAATTGTGTTTCGGATAAGTGCTGCAGGTTGGTCACCAAATCCATTGTTGAAATTAATTCCTGCACTCACCAAATGACAATAACTCATAATGGTTCCTCCTGTTGGTGGAATCGGACCGCTACATCCTTCGCCATAACCGGCAGCAGGACCACATCCGTCGATTGCTGTATTATTTCCGTTCCAGGCACAAGCATGGGTATGAGGAGAACCTAATCCGTGTCCCATTTCATGCGTCATTGCCATGATCGTCCAAGAATAAGTAGGAACGTTTGAATAGGTCATATTAATTCCAGAATAAGCATAACGGTAATCTGTACAAAGAGAATTCAGGTAAGCAACACTTGTCGTACTCGGATAATTTACCAAATGTGCAATGTCTCCTTCAAAATCCGTAACGGTTTCTGCAAATTCTTCAAGATTTTCTCCATAGCTTCCATCATAAGGATCATCATATGTCCATACTTTTACCATATTTAAAGCTACGCTTATATCATCATTGTTATACAAAGTCCCGATGTTGTTCTGAATACCGGTCAACCAATCTACAGTTGCAATTACATCTGATCCGTTTAGAGAATAAGGTCTGTACGCCACTTCGTAATAAATTCGTACACAATTTTCCGAATCCGGAGATATAACAGCATTTGGATCAAACTGAAGTTGTTGTTCCATTTGTTTGTTATATTCCAAATCATCTACCCCACAAACAAACGGATTCTCGCCCAATAGATTTTTATCTGAATACGAAACATAGTCCAGTTTATCTGCTGATTTTCCCAAAACGACATTTCCTTTTTCGTTCGTTGAAATTACTCCCATCACGTTGTCATCAAAAAAACTGATGGCAACCAATGAGGTATAATCTCCGTTTACAATCCCTCGGTAATATTGTCCCGGTTGGTAATCATAAAAATTCCCATCGGCATCTTTTACTTTGAAATCATCGGTCAAAATGTTTTGCTTGTACATCTGAACTTGAATCATTTCATTTTGATAAGGAACCGAAATCGACATATAATCCGGTGCTTGTTCTACAATCCTGCTTAATTCCTGCGGATTGATGTTTAATACGGTTACGTCTGAAGCAGACGTAAGAAATCGCGACGCTTTTTGTGTATCATTGTTTTTAGAAAACAAATCATATCCTACAAATCGCTCGCTTTTTGCGTTCAATTCCTGAACTTTTTTTGCTACCATACGCGATTGCCCAAAGGCAAAGCTGACACATAGCAGTAGCAATCCTACATAAAGTTTTTTCATTTTTGTGCGTTAATTATAATTTAAAACTCAGAACTGTTTAATTTATTCAAATCAAATTATGAGGAGTAGGTTAAAAATGGATTAATTTGTATTTTAAACAGTTTCTCAATTCAAATATAGATAATTTTGAAGAAAATTTGGAGTTTCATGAAAAAATCTGAATGTAATGCTTGATTATGTAATTGTTGGACAAGGGGTTGTCGAAATAAGTGTAGTATTCCAAAAATCTTTTGCCACATGATTTGCATAAATATTGCTGCTTTTTACTCTTTAGTATTACCATTCTTGACGATTTTAGGATTTTTACAATGCGGACAAATTTTTGCATCACTAACTCTGAAACACTTGGTCTGATATTTCATGATTTTAGAAGGTTTAAGGGTATCAAAAATGATAAGAGCAGGATTTACCTGCTCTTAATTATCTATGTTTTTTGTCTTAAGTGCTCTTATTTTTAGTTAGTTGCGTTTTAATTTTTACACCATCACTAATTTTGATACACTACCCAATTAATATCGTAATTCCTATGGGCAAATATTTCTTCGTTTCTGAAAAAGTACTTTTTATATGTGTATTTAAACAATTTATTACCTTCATAACATTATTTTTTCATCATTTACCAATAGTTTTTAAGTGTAACATTTGTGAATCCAAACTTTTTTGAAATAAACCGAACCATGTTGTGTCCTGTTTATAGTTCCACATATAAGCGCCAGCCTCCATTAATGCTTCTCCCGAAGGTTGTCTTTCATTCTGTATTTTATAAACTTCAAATTGCTGATAGTCAGATTTTAATTTTTCTGTAGTGTGTTAAATCAACATGTTTGATAAATTACCTCCGTTTTTTACATTTTCTCAAGGATTGTGTCATTATCTAATTTAATGCTATTGATTTCAATGGAGTTGTATTTGTTTTTTGTTTTATTTTCAAATTCAATTAAATATTTATTTCCTTTCTTCATTGTAAATTTAGCCATTCCTAAACTGTCCGATTTAACATTATAAATTATATGATATTCTTTCATAATTACTCCCGGAAGAGGTATTTTGAACGGAGTTCTTTCTTCGCTAACAATAATATTAATTCCCGTTAATGGGTTTTCTGTTTCATTGTCAATTATCTTGACAATTACAGTGGATTTCTCTTCATTGATATTAAGTGAGTTGTAAAAAATCCACACCAAAATAGCGAAAAGGAATATTCCTGATAATATTTTTAATAATGATGTTTTCATCTATTCTATTTTAAGAAACCATAATTATAATGTTGCCTTACATAACGTATAATATTTATATGTCCAACATTTATTGTACTATTAGGAAAAACAGTTCCATTAAAATTATGATTTTTGACGTTAATATAATTTGAATATACAGCCTGTCCAATATAAGGATTATCTCCAAAAATACTGGTCTGAATATTTTGCTGATAAAAATTCATAGCAGAACCAACGTTATTATATAAAAGTTGAAATGAGCCACCATCTAAGCTATGTGGGTCAAAGGTAACTAACAATGATACATCTATACCCATTGCACCTAATGCATTAGTTACTCTTACAGCAGCATTGCCCCCTCTACTATAACCAAATATTTCAATATTTTTACCATTATTGTAGCCTTCTGCTAGGTAATCAATAATTTCTTGGTCTCCTCCTCCCCAAGAACTAGTAAACATTTCACCTCCTCTATCTTTTACGATTTGTTCAAATCTTGGATTTCCTCCGGCATCACTACCACCTGCACCATAAATTCCGGCTACAATCCGTTTACCATTTTGTACTGACGTATTTATTTTATGCATCAAATGATTGAGTCCACTTACTGTAAGTCCAATAGCCGCTCCTTCCCAGAAGTTCCCTCCCGTAAGTTCTGCTGATAGTCCACCAGAAACTGTGCCGAAAAGAAGAGTAGCCGCATCACCATTTCCCATAAAAGAGCTACCTCCCATTTGTACTACGGAACTTACGCCACTGCTTATCATACCACTGAAGAATGCCTGCCCCAGATCACCTCCGCTTATTCCGGCTATAAATCCCTGAGAGATACCATGCATTACTGCCTGAGGTGCTGCGACTATCCATGATACCTGACTGGCTGTGAGGGTGGAAGTGCTTGCACATATTCCCGTAAACATTTGGGAAGCAAGTTGACCTACCCCAAAGGATGCTACTCCGCTTACCGCTCCTATCAGTGTAGATTTCAGCAGACCGCCCCAGCTGAAGTTATCCCAGGTGGTGGCAAGCGCATAGATGGTATAGGAGGTTGCCGCTATGGCAGCTCCTATAGCTACAGCTAATCCTAAGCCTATTGTTACAGGTTCTTCTCCGCTCGGGTCGGTGTACATAAGCGGGTTATTCATACAGTAGGCATATCGGTTCATTCCCTGCGAGCCCTCGTGGATAAAGTTATCCGGGCTCATAAAACCTTTCAAAACCGGGTCATAGATACGCCCGTTCATGTGGATGATGTTAACAATCTTAACCTTTCAAAGAACGTTTTTATCTTTTTTAAAGATAGGATTTTTTATCAATCAAACGAAATATACTCTACATCTTTTCTTCATCAACACATCTGTAACACTAGATGGAGAAAAATCTGTTTCCGGGCGGTTTAAAGAACCAAAAATCAATAAAACAATCTTTGATTTACCTCGTTTTTCTTTCCTTTTATTTTCTAATTCGCTGAAAATCAAATTCATTTTCTTTTTAGTTTATTATAGCAACATTTGTGAAACATTACCTACTTATTGTGTTTTTGTGAAAATAATTGTTTTCACACCTTCACTACCTTTAAATCGAATCTTTATTTCTTCAGGAATAGAGTCTTCTTTATTTAACATTATATCTAATTTCCCTCCATTATACCCAAATGAATTATTTTTTAATGCCAATGGCTTCAAAACTTCCATTTTTGAAAAAAAGCTATCTTCGGGCGAAAACTCAAAGTCATATTTTTTTGTCTGCAAGTTAAATGCTCTTATATAAAAATTCCGAAAATCCTTTTTTATTTCTATTTCTTCAGCATTTATGTACGACCAACGATATTCAATCCAAGTCTCATCTATTCTATATTTATCATTACCTATTTCTACTAATTTATCATTAGGTATATACTGGCAAATAAACACTTCTTTAGACATAGAAACTTCAATATTTGTACTTGATTGTGGCACGCCTGTCTTAACAAATCCATTACAGCTAAATAATAACGATCCTGTAAAAAGGATAAAAGTTTTTATTAAATATTTCATAGCACTATTTATTATAAGTTGGAGAATGGAAGTAATATATTTCGTTATATTGAATAAACCGAACATTTGGGATAGAACTTTCCCGATGAAAATAAATTGTAGGATCTTTCCAAAATGCGGCATTTAAAGCAACGGAAACTACATCTACACAACTGGCTCCGACCAAGAGGTAATAAGATTTGGCAGATGTAACGGCAGCATTATATGCCATTCTAGCTTGGCTTCCTGTTACCTTAAACGTTACATAACTATCATATTCAGGATAAGCATTAAGAACATCTTGCATACTAGAAAAATCTCCCTTAATTGTATATGCAGACTCTCCATATACACCACCATTATCACGTTTTCCATCCCCATTTAAATCTTTTACGCCGTCCTTTGATACATATTTTGTCGTACCATCAGGGTGGTCTCCTGCATAAGCTTGATGTCCAGCCCCGTTCGCCCCCTCTGTATCAGCTAAAGCAGCTATAGTATATTTCTTAGGATCAATATGCTGATGCCAAGTATGGTTTAACCAAGATACAGTTAATCCCGTCGCTGCACCCTGCCAGAAGTTTCCACCCGTAAATTCTGCGCTTAAACCATTTCTTTCCTCGCCGAAATTATTTTTCAATATCTTCAGGATCAAACCATTCGCCTTTTTCCGCTACTTTTATAAGGTGTTTTATTGTGAGCAAGGGATATTTTTTCTTTTCTCGAAAAAATAGCATTTTAAATAAATCACTTAAATCTCTTTCTTCTTCAAAATATTTTTCAAATTCAAATGTTTTATAATCAATTTCAAATTCTATAAAAAAAACAATTAATATCTCATCAACATCATTACCGATTATTTTTTTATTAAGGATTAATTCAGGTGTGGGTTTTCGAAACCAATGAGAAAAATATTTTAAGACTTTTTCTTCCATATATTTATTTAAAAACAGAATTATACATTCTTCTTCCTCCATCAAACATTATAATTCCTCCTAATACCGGTGTATTTCTACCAAAAAATGTTGCCCAACCAGACGCTGAACCATATAATGTAGGTAACGATTTTATTCCAAATATATTTATGCTATGATTTCCATTTAATAAACCTTTAAAATATACAGAAGATTTTAGAGTAAATTTTGATGCACCTAATGCAACTCTTTCCCCTACAGCAGATTTTAAAACTCTCGTTGTTCCAAACTTCAAAAGTCCCCAACCTGCTTTCAATTCTAATCCGCCACCAAAAATTCCGTAGACAATATCTCCTGTAGGGTCAATTAAATTATAAGAATCAGGAGGCTTTATACCATATGTTCTTCTTTCCATTTCATGGGCAGTCTGTACAACTTTTCTTGATTCAACAATCTGTCCATTCTCATACAAATAATCTGTCTCGTCACCACCATTATTATTTATTTTCCTATAACCACCATTTCCATCTCTTTCATAACCATTATCAGGAGCATTTTCTCTATGCGCCACATGGTTTAACCCTGAAACTGTAAGCCCCGTCGCTGCCCCCTGCCAGAAGTTACCGCCTGTGAGCTCTGCGGAGAGACCACCGCTTACCGTTCCAAACAAAACTGTCTGAAAATCCTTACTGGCATAAAAATCCCACTCGCCTCCTCCCAGAAATGATGGACCACTTAACTGTACAGCACTACTGACCACACTACTCACTGCCGCACTCCAAAACCCTTGGTAAAAATCACCACCTGAAATCCCGGTAATTACTCCTTGTGTGAAGCCGTGCATCTTCGTACTCTTATTTTTCAAACTCCAACGGCACTTTATTACTGTAAATTGTACCGTGAAATATTTTGATGTGATTTTGATGTAAGGAATCTATAAATTCTTTTGTCAGATTCTTCTTAACATTAGTACTATCAATGTTTAAAGCCAGTCTAATTTTATTCCCTTCTTTGATTTCATCAATTGAGTAAAAAGATAAGTCATCTAATAATAATCCAGCTTGTACAGAACTATAGTTTAAATGACTCTTAGCGTTAATTATTACTTTTGACTTGGCTTCTACAAAAAAACTTTCACTTTTTATTGTATTGTACTTAAAGACTTCAATAGGTCTTTTATTTTGCAAAAATTCCCTTTCATTTGTACTAAGTTTTTCAGTATGATTTTGAGAAAAATAATAATCAATGGAATCAAATTTTCTTATATCATCTTTTAGGTCTATATAATTGCTTCCAGAATCACCATAGGTTGCTGGAATAATATTCCCTTTTGAATCGTACACCAAAAACATAAATCCTTGATAAAATAGACCTTCCAATTTTTGAGTTTCTTGAGGTCTTATATTATGATAAGGAATATTCATTTCTCTTGTAAGAATTGGGAAATATATTTTATTTTCACTATTATTTTTTATTTCTAACTGAAACAAAACCGCTCCCTTTTGTTTATAATTTGAATTAATCTTTAGTTCTACAAGGTTATTTTTTTCTTCTTTTTTACAAGAAAAGATTAAAACGCTTATAATTATAACAAGATAGTTAAATTTAAATGGTTTTTTCATAAAAAATTATTTATCTAGGGGCATACGTCTTAGCTGCATTATCGAATTGTTCAAATACTTTTCCCATTCCAAATCCATACCAAGAACCATAAGCATGATAATTCCAAATATAGGCATTTGCTTCTGACATATGATGGGCATAAGCAAGCCCCCCTATATTAATCCATTGCGAATACAAGCCTGATACGTGGTGGTATACATGAATTAATTCATGCCCCAACGCTACCGCAAGTGATAAGTTCGTTGTAAAAGCTCCACGATAGAGATCAACTCCTAACATGGAAGCCTCTGCCGAAATTTCACCGCCATATTCATTAAGTTTTTTAATATTGTGGTATCTAATTGAAATACTGGATTTAAATTTATGGACTAATTTGAGATTTGATTTCAAAGAAGGGAGTTTATCTATCATTTCTAAAGCATAATTAACCCTATTTTCAAGAGGAATGGTGCCATCAATTTTGTAACCTGCATCAACTAAATCATTTTCTATCTTTGAAAGAAGACTTTTAAATGTCATCTTATGCGCCACGTGGTTTAATCCTGACACCGCCAGCCCCGTCGCTGCACCCTGCCAGAAGTTACCGCCTGTAAGCTCAGATGAAAGTCCGCCGGAAACCGTCCCGAAGAACATAGTAGAGACATCACCTGCTGTTCCGCTAAGCCCTGTAGCATTATTCAATCCTCCTGTAACCGAGCTTACTACACACACTATTTTTCAAACTTCAACGGTACTTTATTGCTGTAAATTGTACCGTGAAAGATTTTGATGTTGTTTTTATGCAATGAATCTAACAGCTCTTTTGAGATATTTTGTTTTACGAATGTGCTGTCTGATGTATAAGAAAGTTGGATAAAATATTTCTCGCCTTTTTCAAAAACAAATTCAACTTCAGAATCGGAATAATCATTTTTGTCTTCTTTATTTAACTTTAATTCTGTAATAAAAAAGTCCCCCTCGTTTAAAATTAACTTCAGTCTTTTTTGTTTTAAAACTTGCAAGTTTCTTTCTTTTTCAATTTTAATTGAATCCCAATTTAAAGACTTATCAAAAATTCTAAAATCATCTATAAATGAATGATTTTCATGTATCGTATCACCTCTTTTTGAAGTAAAAATAGCGGTAAAGGTATTTTTATTGCTATAATATGAAAGTCGATCTACCTTGTTAAATAAATAAAAACTTTTATTTCCCTTATTTTTCTTTATCTTAATTTTTAGATTTTCATTAATTACCCCATAATTACTTTCAATTAAAAGTTGTGTAGGCTGGAAAGAAGATTTACATGCTACAAAAACAATTAACATCATAATTCCTATCGGCAAATATTTCTTCGTTTCTGAAAAAGTCCTTTTTATATGTGTATTTAAACAATTTATTACCTTCATAACATTATTTTTTCATCATTTACCAAAAGTATTTAAGTGTAACATTTGTAAATCCAAACCTTTTTGAAATAAACCGAACCATGTTGTGTCCTGTTTATAATTCCACATATAAGCGTCAGCCTCCATTAATGCTTCTCCTGAAGTTTGACCGTACATCCTAATAGCATTCCCCATTTCTCCCGATAAATACTGCAACCCATGATAGAGTTCATGCCCGATAGACTGATACAAGTAATAATAATTTTTAAATGCTTTATGACTCAATTCGATATGTGAAAATTTATTTTGATGAGGTTGACCATAAGTAGCAGCTTCTCCTGTTCTTCCTTTTGATAGTTTCTCAACAACGTCAATTCGAGGCTTACCTGCTCCATTATGCATAATATTTAGAGTCGGGTCATTGTCTATCAGATAATCTACCTCATCTTTAGAAATATTCGGAACATCTGTTCCACAACGTCCTATTGCATCAAGTCTTTCATTTACAAAATTTCTCTGCTCCATTTTATGCATCACATGATTCAAGCCAGATACTGTTAATCCGGTAGCTGCACCTTCCCAGAAGTTCCCTCCTGTAAGCTCTGCGCTTAGCCCACCAGAAACTGTGCCGAAAAGAAGAGTAGCCGCATCACCGTTACCCATAAAAGAGCTACCTCCCATTTGTACTACGGAACTGACGCCACTGCTTATCATACCACTGAAGAATGCCTGCCCCAGATCGCCTCCGCTTATTCCGGCTATAAATCCCTGAGAGATACCATGCATTACTGCCTGAGGTGCTGCGACTATCCATGATACCTGACTGGCTGTGAGGGTGGAAGTGCTTGCGCATATTCCCGTAAACATTTGGGACGCAAGCTGTCCTACCCCAAAGGATGCTGCTCCGCTTACCGCTCCAATCAGTGTAGATTTAAGCAAACCACCCCAGCTGAAGTTATCCCAGGTGGTAGAAAGTGCGTAGATATTATGCTTTTACTTATCTATTTTAAAGAACGACTCTTTATTCTTTATGAAAAACCTCATCAGTAGGTTGCTTCCATTTTTCGGGGATTCTATCATAACCACCTAAATATCTTTCTTTATCCCCTACAAGAAGCAATAAATTAGCTTTTTTATCTATAATCAGATTAACATTTAGCCAATTTTTTCTTTTATTTTCTTCTAAAGAATAGAAATCATTTTCTAATATAATATTTTTATAAAAATATCTGTACTTGTTATTAATAAAAGGAGCGTCTAAATAACGAAAACTTGCTAAACTATCACGATAATAATAAGTTACCCCATTAATATAAAACTTATTAAGATATTCCAATAAAGAGAATAATCTTTTCGTTTCTTCTCTTTTCAGACCTTTAAATACTTCAAGATCATAAACACGATCTTTTGTACTGCGGAATTCTTCCTTTGTTATTTTAAACAATCTTTTTTGGTCATTGTATAAAATAATTACGCTGTCATGACCTAACTCAAAGTTTAGCATATTTTTTTTACTATAATTCCCATTATTAGATAATTTGATTGATAGTTTTTTAAACTCAATCAGGGAGTCTTGTATAGACTTTGCCTCGTTATCTGAAAATCTAAACTTAGATCTTTCTACTTCACTGTTATCACAACTTGTTAAAATTAACAAGAATAAAATCGTTAATGTTGCTATTCTATTTTTCATTACTTCCATTCTAAGTTATATCCTCTTTCAATCATTTTATAATCACGAGGGTCATCAAAAAAAGTTGTCCAATGTTGCCACTCAAAAAACTTTGTCATTTGATTAATTCCCGCAGCAAACTGCACAAATTTTAAAGAGTAACCGTACGCATTTGCTGCTACCCCAAAATTGTAATTGCCAAAGTCATCAAATCTAAATAATTCTCCTTTATAATATGCTCCATTTTTTAACGTACGGTAACCGAATGTTCCATTACCATCATCAAGATTCTTCAAATCAAATTTTCCACCGTCTGTTGTGAGCGTTCTAAAGGCTTCCATTCTCATGGCTTCATTAGTTACCGGACCCAAAGCTAATCCCGATAAGTCATATAAATTCTTAAGATTTTTAAAGAATTTTCTTGTTTCCCTTAGTTGTTGTTTAAATTCTTTTGTCAAGTCAGGGATGTCAGGGTCTTTTCCAATTTCAAATGCTATTTTATGCGCCACATGATTCAATCCACTGACCGTAAGCCCTGTGGCTGCGCCTTCCCAGAAGTTGCCACCTGTGAGTTCAGCAGAAAGACCACCGGAAACTGTGCCGAAAAGAAGAGTAGCCGCATCACCATTTCCCATAAAAGAGCTACCTCCCATTTGTACTACGGAACTTACGCCACTGCTTATCATACCACTGAAGAATGCCTGCCCCAGATCACCTCCGCTTATTCCGGCTATAAATCCCTGAGAGATACCATGCATTACTGCCTGAGGTGCTGCGACTATCCATGATACCTGACTGGCTGTGAGGGTGGAAGTGCTTGCGCATATTCCCGTAAACATTTGAGAAGCAAGTTGTCCTACCCCAAAGGATGCCGCTCCGCTTACGGCTCCTATAAGTGTGGATTTCAGCAAACCACCCCAGCTGAAGTTATCCCAGGTGGTGGCAAGCGCATAGATGGTATAAGAGGTTGCTGCTATGGCAGCTCCTATCGCTACAGCTCCTATAATTCCGATTTGAAATACCTCTCCGCTTGGATCCGTGTACATAAGCGGGTTGTTCAGGCAGTAGGCATATCGGTTAAAGTTCTGCGAGTTCTGGGGATCCTGTACAAAGTTATCCGGGCTCATAAAGCCTTTCAGCACCGGATCGTAGATACGTCCGTTTCCCCCTTCGGCGGACAGGCATGTGGATGATGCCTACACGGAACCTTACTTAATTATATAAATGAACGTCTCTTACTCAAACTTCAACGGCACTTTATTACTGTAAATTGTACCGTGAAAGATTTTGATGTTGTTTTTATGTAATGAATCTAACAGTTCTTTTGAGATATTTTGTTTTACGAATGTACTGTCTGATGAATATTTAATTTGCATTTCTTTTATGCCTTTGTCAAATTCGATTCCAAAACCCCCGTATGGCTCTAATTCACTCCTGTCAGAATCATTAAATAGAATTTTTAAATTAAATACTTCTTTTGCTTTTAATGTCTTGATAACAACTTTATAAACATCACTGATTGGTTTTTCATTTTTGGTTTCTGGAACTGGAGAATCTTCAAACTCACTTAAAGGTGTTTCAAATTCAAAGCTCGGTAGTTCTGCTGTGTTATAATTTATAAGTGAATCTTTTTTTGAATAATAGATAGGAGAAAATGAGTTTTTATCACTCATATAAGATAACTTATCGGCTTTTACAAAGAAATAGAAAACGGGCGATTCAGATGTGTTTTTTATCTCTAAAATGAGGGAGTCTTTCGATTCTTTATCAATTTTCAAAGAAAAGGAAGAATTTGTATTTAGGCTGCAATTCCAAAGAAATATACAGGATATGATTAGAATATATTTCATTTTAATTATTTTGATAAATTTAAATTAAGTTTTTTTTCATATCCTGATGCTAACTTCAGGAATTGCAAATCATTCATGTTTTGAGAATAATTCCACCACAATGCATCTATCTCCATAGAATATATAGCCTTATTCAAATTTCCTCCGTTTATTTTTAAAGAGTTTGCATATATTCCGGAAACAATTTGGTAGGCGTGTCTTAGTTCGTGACCGACCGACTGGTACAATGTATAGTAGCTTCTAAATGCTTTAGTACCAAAGGTCATTGTCCCTACAGTTTTCGCTTTTATACTTTTTATGCTAATGGGTGTACTCCCCGGTGCGGTTTGATTAGGGTCTATTTCAATAGCAGGCCTATCAGCATACTCGTACATAGAATTTAAAGTAGGATCATAATCAAGTAAATAGTCTATTTCTGCAACACTAAAATTCGGTCTGTCTTTCCAATTCAGCCCAATGGCTTCTAATCTTTCCCTAACAAAATTTCGATATGTGATTTTATGCGCCACGTGATTGAGCCCACTAACCGTAAGCCCCGTAGCAGCTCCCTGCCAGAAGTTTCCGCCTGTAAACTCAGATGAAAGTCCACCAGAAACCGTGCCGAAGAACATGGTAGATACATCTCCTGCCGTTCCGCTTAAACCTGTCGCATTATTCAAACCACCTGTAACCGAGCTTACTACGCTGCTTATGGAACCTGCCCAGAACCCCTGATAAAAATCACCCCCGGAGATTCCGGTAATCACTCCCTGTGTAAAACCGTGCATGTCGCTATATTTCAATGAGCTGTCTTTTAAAATTTTTTTCCATCAACACATCTGTAACACCTGATAGAGAAAAATCCGTTTTCAGACGATTTAAAGAACCGAAAAGCAACGAAACAACCAAAAGATTGTCCCGTTTTTCTTTTCTTCTATTTTCTAATTCTCTGAAAATCAATTTTATACATTTTTTAGATTATCGTATCAACATGTTTGGAACATCACCGAACATCACCCAAAATATTCAAAGAACGAGTCTTGACAAAGATACTTTTTTTAAAGTATCTTCTATATCATCAACACCTTATCAAAGCTGCCAAACTTAAAAATGTTGCTACGTTGTGAATGGGGTTGTTATGGTTTTTTGAGTTCCAATACATTAATTTCATTTGAAGTTATTACACCGTCAAAAATTTCAATTCCTTTTTCTTGCAACTGTAATAAAACATTCTTGGATAATTTTTCTTTTACAGCTTTTGCTGACTGTGTATATATTATCTGTAATCCGCTTAAATTATTTTTGGAAAAATCGTACGAAGATGCTCTTTGTTGATTTATGTCAACCGGTAATCCTATGTTTATGTATAAATTAAGTTTCTCATTAGGATTAAGAATGAACAGATTTTTTTCCAATCTTTCATAAACATTATTATAAATGTCCCAACTTTCTGATTCCAAAGAATATGATTCTTTCGGCTTTCCGTAGAAATCGGCTACATCTTGTATATGCCAGTATTTTAATTTAAAAGAAGTGGGATTTCCTTTTTCATTCGTAATAATGTAGTTCATTAATCCTAAATCATTTTCAAAGGAGAAGTTTGTATCATCAATGACGTTTGTATTTTCGGTATCTAAATAAAATACCAAAGGCTTAATTTGATTGTTGATAAGGGTAACATTTAATTTGTTATCAATAATGATGGGATACCAAACATTTTCATAATAAACAGTATCTGCAACCTCAAAGTCAAAGGCTTTTTCAATTAAAATAGAATCTTTACTAGTAAAAATATATTCATTGTGAATTTTCAATTCTTGTGCCCATGATAATGAACACACAATAAGAAAAAGAAATTTTATAACTTTCATAACAATCTATTTTAAGTAAAATGGATGCCAATCTCCAAATTTATTTATCATTCTTGAGTCGACATATTCTCCGGCTTGACTTGTTCCTCCCCAATAATCACCCCAAGAGTATGCAAGATACTCTGAATATTTTATAGACATAGGATAAGTGGCTCCTCTATTTTTCCACTGACTCCAGTGCCCTGTATATACTAAAGCGGAATGATATAATTCGTGTCCAGTTGTTAGAAATAATGTTCTATAATTCCTAAATGCCTTATGTGCTAAAAATATTTCACAGGTTCCTGTAGTGTGACCTGCTACATTTTCGCGAGAATGGTCAATACTAACAGTCGGATTTCCTGCTATATCATACAAACCTGACAATTCGTCCATTTTTGAAATCAATGACATTGCTTTCCCTGTGAGCAGTGCTTCAAGTTCTGATTTTGTCATTCCTGATGTAGAATTGCGAGCGACAACTTCGTCTGTCGGATTTATATTCTTTGCTTCTAATGCAGCATCTGCTCGTGATCTTTCTACCATCTTATGCTGCAAATGATTCAACGCACTAACAGTAAGCCCCGTGGCCGCTCCCTGCCAGAAGTTGCCACCTGTGAGTTCAGCAGAAAGACCACCGGAAACTGTGCCGAAA